>NZ_JAJNQM010000120.1:0-6549 GCF_022227785.1 Ectothiorhodospira lacustris
CCTGTCAGCACGTGAGTTACGGGAGCCCGGCGTGGTTGAACGCATTCTCGGCGCGTTGGCCGATACCGGTCTGGAGGCCAGCGATCTGGAGATCGAAATCACCGAAAGCGCGGCCATGAGTTCCATTGAACAGACCATAGGCACCTTGACCGAACTCAACGATCATGGGGTGCGCATCTCCATTGATGACTTCGGCACCGCCTACTCATCACTGAACTACCTCAAGCGCCTGCCGGTATACGCCATCAAGATCGATCGATCCTTCGTCTCCGACATGGAAGAAGACCCCGCCAATCATCCCGAGGACGCCGCCATCATCCGCGCCATCATCGGACTGGGCGAGACCCTCGGCATGAAGGTCATCGCCGAGGGCATCGAAAACACCGTGCAACGGGACTTCCTGCTGGATCATGGCTGCGTGCAGGGACAAGGCTACCTGTTCAGCCGACCCATACCGGCCGAGGAGGTGGAGCGGTTGTTGCTGCAGTCGAAAGCCCTGGATCCTGACGATTCCTGACCGCATCCTGGTCACCCCACAGCTGTGGGGGCACGCTGCCATTGTGCTGGAAGTACATTCTTGCGCCATCGGGTAGCGTGCGCGTCGCCACTGCCTCGACTTCACCAACCTCGAAAAGGTCAGCGGCTCCTACGTGACCGACGAACTGCGTGATCGCGAGGATGACGTCATCTGGCGTGTCCGCTGGGGGGAGGACTGGTCTGCGCCGGGCCCGGCAAGATCATGGAACCACGACGGTTCTGGCGGTTGATGAGCAAGCCATGATCCGGCGTGATGCCGCGAATCACTTCCTGCCAGGCCACCCGGCAGTTTTCCCGGTCGCCCTGATCCCGCTGGTGAATGACCATGGAGCCACAGGCCCGCTCCACCACCTGCTGGGCCAGGCGCACCCGCGTGGCCTTCGGGCCATGTACTCTGCCAGCTGCGGCTGAAGGGAACCCATGAAGACATAGGTTCGAAGCTTGATTAATTCAGGGTATCGGGGTTGCAGGGCCTCAAGAGCCGCATGCAGGCGGACAGAGCCCAATCATCGCGGAATGTGGATATGACAATCACGGGAGTCGGCGTCTGATCGGATCGCACCCAAAGGCACGACGACCAGTTGCCCATCGAACCACTGCTGGCGCAGGCCGCGCTGTTGCTCCAGCAGGATGGCCAGATAGTCGGTGAGGGGGTGTCCTGCGGGCAGACGGGCCATGTAGTCATGCAGGGCCGACTGGTAATGCTGCTGCTCTGCCGGAAGATGCTCGGGCGTGGCGCGCTCGGCCAGCCAGGTGATGGAGGGCAGCAGCAGATCGGTTGCGCCACTGCTCAGTGCGTTGCGAATCCCGGCCGCATCGAAGTCGCCAAAGTAGACATGCGGTTTGAGTGTGCCCGCCCAGGCCTGGGCCAGCCTGCCAAAACCACCGCCATAATGGCTGTCGCCACGATAGAGCAGCAGCGGGCGGGGCCAGGAGGTCAACGCCGGAAGATCGGGCGCCAGGCCGTAAAAGCTGTCCAGGTTTTCCACCTGAACCAGCACGTCGAAGGCAGACAGTTGGATCTGCCGCCAGTCCAGATCATGGACATGGCGGGGCGTCGCGGCGATGCCGGGCCGCGCTGAACCGGCGGGCAGACTGGCCAGCACGCGATGGTCCCGCGGATTCTCCCGCACCCCCTTCTCCTCGCGGTTGCCGTGGCGGGCCTGTTCGGCGGTGGTGAGGCCACTGAGGTTGGCGTCGATGGACGGCAGCCCCGAGGCCACCAGGGTGGCCTCGATCTGCGCCAGCAGTTCGCGGTCGAAGCGCAAGGTACGGGTGGAACAGCGCATGCCCAGCACCATGTCGTGCTCATGGCACCAGGCCTCGATCTCCGCCATGACCTTGCCACCGCGGGATTTGGCCACACCGGGCTCGTGCAACAGCTTCTTGCGCACCTCACGCAGCAGCCTGTAGGCACCCGGTGACAGGCTCATGCCGGCGGCGCCAATTGCAACTGGACGTCGTGGATCAGGTAAAGATGATTAAAGGGGCTGGCCTGGGTTTCCACCTGACGCAGCCGGAAGGCGCGCTGCTCGCTTCGGGGCAGGCCCTGATACTCGGAGATCACCTGGAAGAGCCAGATCTCCGCATCCCATTCCAGATCGCTGCCCTGCAGATATTCCAGGGCACTGAGCCCCTCGCCGTCGTGATCCACCACCGTCAGATAGAACCCCTCCACATCTTCCTTGAGAGCCTGCTGGCGCGCGGCCACCCGGGTGTCCTCGGGCAACTGGGCAGCGCCGGCGGCAGTGACCGCCTCGGGGCGTGACGCAGGCCGGGGCAGACGGTGGAGCAGTTCGGCCACCAGACGGGCATCGGCATCGTGGTCCAGGGCCACGGCCCCCGCGGGCATGATGGGGGCCGCCCGGTTGATCAGTTCCGGCACCTCGCTGCGCAGGGCGTAGTTGCCGGGTACGAAGTTGGGGTGCTCGCGCAGGAAGCCGACCATGCCGGCCACCAGGCGGCTGCGCGACTGCTGCTGACGGAAGCGCGCCATCAGCTCGATGAGCCGCCGCTGCACCTCGCGCAGACTGGTGAAGTGGTGGGTGAGTTGCTGCTGCAGGCCACTGACCAGCAGCTTGCGCAGGGCACCATCGCTGCCCACCAGCTCGATGAGTTCATCGAAGTCGATCAGCGCCAGGCCATCAAGCAGACGCACGATCTGCTTCTGGGCGCGCTCGTTCTCGCGGATCTTGTCGCCCAGGCGACTGACGAAACCGAAGTCGCTATTGAGCCGCCGCCACAGGCTGTCGATGGCGTCGGCAAAGCGCCCATTGAGATCATCCACCTCCTGGCGCAGACGCAGAAGCTGCTGCTCCTGGCGCCAGTACTCACCGGCATCCCGGGCCTCGCGGTAGCTCTGCACCAGCGTGCGCACCAGTTCGAGGGTCTCGGCCACGTCGGCATTGACGTGGCGACGGGTCTCGTCGGCCAGCATCTCGGCAATCAGTTCACGCACCTTGGGGGCCAGCTTGACGCCGCCCTGCTCATCCGGCCGCCACAGGATGCGCGCCGCCAACAGGCGGTTCAGCGCAGTGGTGCTCAGCCCCTCCAGAGGCACCTCGTCGCAGGTGTAGCCGGCCATGAGTGTCTCGGCGTGCTTGCCCAGCAGCGCCAGGCGCTCCACACCGGCGCTGACCAGCCGGCTCTCCAGGGCATGGGGGTCGCTGGTGCTCATAGCAGGGTCTGCTGAGTGGCCGTCTGATCGTCGATGGGCAGATTCTCCTCGTCGCGGATGAATCGCACCAGGTCGATCAGGTAGTCGATCTTGCCGGTCACCACGTAGTACTGACGCTCGGCGTGGGGCTGCTGCAGGTAACCATGCTCCTTGAGGCGCTTGAAGACCTGTTTGAGCTGGGCGTCCAGCTGGTCGCTCTGGGAGCCGAAGAAGGGATCGGAGGCCAACCGCTCCAGGCGCTCACGCAGACCCTGATGGTCTTCGCAACGGGAGCTGAAGTCGGCGGGCTTGAGCACGTCACCGGGGGCCGCCAGGCCATCGCGGCCCAGCGCCTCCTGCACCAGCTGCAACCACTCCAGCATGGGCATCAGGCTGCCCACGGTGTCACCGAGTTGGCGGGAGAGCTGCTCCCGGGCCGACTCGTCGAGCCGCAGCCAGGCCAGGAAATAGACGCTGGCATCGGTGTTGGTGGCCAGCCGACGGTTGAGCGGACGCAGATAGGCGTCGATCCGTTCACGGATCGCCTCATCCTGCAGATGACGGAATGCGGTCTCGTCACTCACCGCGCAGATGAAGTCGCCGGCCAGCAGGCGCTCCAGCAGGGGGCCGTGCTCGATCATGGGGTCACCGCCTCGGCGCGGGCCTGCAGGCGCTGGGCCAGACGGCTCAGGCGCGGTTCGATGCGCTTGAGCCGGCGTTTGGCCGGGTCAGCCTCGTCACGGTCGATCAGGTAGCGGTTGAGGAACAACAGCAGCACGTCCGACTCCGGGTTGGGGAAGGCGCCGACGATATGGATGCGGTTATTGTCGCAGGCATCAAAGACCTTCTCCACGTTGTGATAGGCCAGGGTGCCGATCTCATCGATGGGCCAGTGGATGGTCACCTGGGCGTCACCGCGCAACAAACGGGTGAAGGCCAGCAGGAATTTGCAAAGGATCAGATAGGCCATGCCGTGACTGGAGGACTCCAGCAGCTGGCGGTCGCTCTTGATCACGAGATCCGTACCGCCCTCGTTCAGATGCAGTTCCAGCCGCAGCAGGCTCTCGAAGCTGTACTGCTGGTCACTGCGCAACAGCTCCACCACGTCGGCCAGGGCGTCCAGGTAGTCATCCCCAGGCAGCGGCCGGCCGGAGTCGCGCCAGTCGCGGTAGTGCTGGGTGAAGCGCTTGAGCGGCTCCCAGAAGCCCAGCTCATCAATGGTGGACTGGATCTTCACCTCGGCGCGGCCAATACCCTCCAGCTTGAGATCATCGGCCACCTCATCGGAGAGACGCCGGCTCTGGGCGTTGATGCGTCGGTTGAGGTCGCGGAACACGGTGAAGAACTTGTCCAGGTCGTCGCCCAGGTTGCGTCCTTCCTGCTGGAGTTGCTCCTGCCGACCCTCCAGCAACTGGAGCATGCCGGCCAGCACCCCCAGCAGGCGGCGGGGGCTGGTGTCTTCAAGCCGGGTTCGCTCTGCCTCCAGGGTCTCCTGGAAATCGGTGCTGGCGCCCTTGATCAGGTCGGACTCCATCTTCTCGCAGCCCCGGCGCAGCTCATCCTGGGTGCGGGCATGGTCGGTCAGCGCCTGGCGGACACGTTCGATGCGCTCGCTGGCATCCCCCGGGGCCTCGCCCTGGGAGGCCGGTGCCTGTCCCAGGTGCAATGCATCCAGCCGGGTGAGCAGCGGCGCGAGGGTGTCGATCAATTGCTGTTCAGCGCTACGCTGCTTCTCCAGATCGGCGACCGCCTCCCGGTACTCCCGGCGCGCGGTGTCGAACTGCTGCTTGAGGTGCTCGCGCTCGCGCACGGCGCCCTGATGCTCACGGCTCAGCTCGGCCTCACGCGCCACCAGATGCGGCTTGCGCTCGCCCCACTCCACCCGCATGAAGCGCGTGTAGGCCTCGAGCTCCTCGCGACGCCCCTCGGTGTGGTGAATACGCTGTTCCAGTGCCTTGAGGCGTGAGCGGGTCTCGTTGAGGCTGGCGGTATCCACACCCTGCTCGGCCAGTTCACGCTCGAAGGCCGCCTCGAGCTCCTTGCGCTGACGGCGATTCTCCTCTTTGAACTCGGCCAACTGGCCACGGTACTGGGCGATCTGCTCATCAAAGCCGGCAAGCCGCCCCTTGAATTCGTCGCTCAAGGCCTGGCGCTGGGTACGGTGAGCATCGGCCAGCGCCTGCAGGGCCTGTTCCCGCTCCTGGTTCAACGCCTGCTGCGAGGCCTCCTGTTCATCAAGGGCCTGGCGGCAGGCGGCCTGGCGTGCCTTGCGGGCTGCCTCGTGGCGCTCCCGGCACTGGCTGCGCGCCTGCTGGGCGTAGTTCGTCTCCTCGCAGGCGCGGCGATGGGCAGCGCGGGCACGATCCAGCCGGGCGGAGGCGTCCTGCACTTTTTCGTGACGGGACTTGAGCCCCTTTTCGGCAACCTCCTCGGCCTTGCGGACCTGATCCAGCGCCTGCTGGGCGGCATCGATCTCGGCCAGCAGGGTGGCCTCGTCCCGGGCATGGTCCGGCAGGGCAACGGCAGCGAGATCCACCACCAACCCGTAAAGATCGTCGCTGCCATCGTCGTTGAACTGCGGGGCCAGGTCGCGACGCTCAAGCAGGTCCGGAGCGATCACCTTGCCCAGGCTCTGCTCCCAGCCGGGACGATGATGGCGCAGGAAGTGGCGCAGGCTGCCCTGGGCGGGGTCACGCTGGATCAGCAACCCGTCAAGCCGCAGCTGGGACCGGGAACGCTGCTGACGGGCAAGCTCCAGATCCCCCTCGGCGCCCTCGCGTTCGCGCTTGCGATCATCAAGCTCGATGCGCACCGCCTCCACCGCGCCAGCGGCGGCATTCTGTTCATCCTGAGCCTGATCCACCCGGGCCTGGGCCTGCTCGGACTCGCGGGCCTCCTCCGTCGTCTGGCCGTCATGGGCCAGCCGGGCCTTGAGCTCGGCAAGCCTCGTGGCGCCTTCATCCAGGCGGCTGCGGTAATCATCGTCCAGCGCCCTTCGGCGACCCTGATGGTCGGCTTCCAGGCAGTGTGCCTGTTCATCCCGGGCTTGGCGGCAGGCTTCCTTCTCCTTGTCGAGGGCATCGATACGGGCCTGGGTCTCCTCGCTGCGCCGTTCGAGCAGATCGCCAAGCTCCACCAGCCGCGCATCCAGGTTCGCCTTGCTCTCCTGGGCCGCCTGCTGCATCAGTTCCAGGTGCTCGCGCAGCTGCTGAAGCTCCTCGCGCCAATCGGGCAGGCTTTGGAGGTCACGCTCAAGCCCGGGCATATCGGCCTCCTTGAAGGCCTCGAACCGGCGCTGCAGGTCATCGAGCTCAAGGCGAGTCCGCTTCAACTCACTGTCCAGTTCGCTGATCCGG
>NZ_JAJNQM010000121.1:0-6032 GCF_022227785.1 Ectothiorhodospira lacustris
TTGTAATGGGGCATCCAGCCGATGGGGCTCTCCACCGCTGACGTCCTGCCCTTGACGCGGTCGATGATCCACTTGAGCACCCGCATGTTTTCGCCAAAGCCGGGCCAGGCGAAGTTGCCGTGCTCATCCTTGCGGAACCAGTTGACCCCGAAGATACGCGGCGGCGACGGCAGGTCACGACCGAACTGCAGCCAGTGATTGAAATAATCCCCCATGTGGTACCCGGCGAAGGGCAGCATGGCAAAGGGATCCCGCCGCACCTGACCCAGCTTGCCAAAGGCCGCGGCGGTCATCTCCGAGCCCATGGTGGCCGCCATGTAAACCCCTGAACTCCAGTTGAAGGACTGGTACACCAGCGGAATCGTGGTGCTTCTACGCCCGCCGAAGATAAAGGCGCTGATAGGCACCCCCTTGGGATTCTCCCACTCCGGATCGATACTGGGGCACTGACCGGCAGGCACCGTGAAACGGGCGTTGGGATGGGCCACGGGCTTGCCGGAAGAAGGATCATACACGGCCCCGGTCCAGGTGATGGTACCCTTGGGCGGTTCATCGCTCATGCCCTCCCACCAGACATCCCCGTCCGGCGTCACCCCCACGTTGGTGAAGATGGTATTGGCCTTGACCGTTTCCATGGCATTGGGATTGGTCTTGTAGTTCGTGCCCGGCGCCACCCCGAAATAGCCCGCCTCGGGGTTGATGGCGTAGAGCTGCCCGGATGAATCGGGCTTGATCCAGGCGATGTCGTCACCGACGGTGGTGATCTTCCAGCCGTCAAGGGCCTCCGGCGGGATCATCATGGCGAAATTGGTCTTGCCGCAGGCACTGGGGAAAGCGGCCGCCAGGTAAGTCTTTTCCCCTTCAGGAGACTCCGCTCCCAGGATCAGCATGTGTTCCGCCAGCCACCCCTCATCCCGGGCCATAGACGAGGCAATGCGCAGGGCAAAGCACTTCTTGCCCAGCAGGGCGTTGCCGCCGTAGCCGCTGCCGTAGGACATGATGGAGCGCTCTTCGGGGAAATGCACGATGTACTTGGTGTCAGGGTTGCAGGGCCACTTGGCATCCTGCTGTCCCGGGGCCAGGGGGGCGCCCACCGTATGCAGGCACTTGACGAAGTCCCCCTCGCCGAGGATATCGATGACCTTTCGGCCCATGCGGGTCATGATGCGCATGTTGACCACGACGTAGGGGGAGTCGCTGAGTTCCACGCCGATCTGGGAAATGGGAGAGCCCAGCGGCCCCATACTGAAGGGGATCACGAACATGGTGCGCCCCCGCATGCACCCGTCGAACAGACCATTCAGGGTCTGCTTCATGGCCTTGGGGTCTTCCCAGTTGTTGGTGGGACCGGCATCTTCCTTGCGCAGGCTGCAGATGAAGGTACGATCCTCCACCCGGGCCACGTCGCTGGGGTCGGAGAAACAGGCAAAGCTATTGGGCCGTTTTTCCGGGTTCAGTCGAATGAAGGTCCCCTGCTCCACCAGTTGGTTGGTAAAGAAATCGTATTCTTCCTGAGAGCCGTTGCACCAGTAGACCGCGTCAGGCTTGCACAGATCCGCCATCTCCTGAACCCAGTGGACCAGAGCCTCATTCCTCACCTCGCTGGAATAATCGGTGCCGGGGACTGACTGGGTTCTTGCTTGTTCGCTCATGTTTCCTCTCAGGTTTAAATTGAAAATGCCTGTCTACCGAGACTAGCGCAGCCTGGCAAGTATTGCACCCTTGACATCCTCTCCGGCCTGAACGGTGGGGCCTGCCGCGCACCAGGTCAGACAGGCCGGACTACGTCAAACAAGTTCACCACCGGCCAGCACCTTAAGGTGCACCAGAACACCGCGTCCCAGCGCCGGGAGGTCATAACCGCCCTCCAGCACAGATACCACGCGGCCCCGGCTGTATCGACAGGCCAGATCCATGATCATCTCCGTCAACTCGGCATAATCCGCCTCCACCAGCCGGAAACTCGCCAGCGGATCATCCACATGCGCGTCGAACCCGGCGGAGACCATCACCAGTTGCGGCGCAAAGTCCTCCAGCACCGGCAGCCAGCGCGCCTTCATGGCGCTGCGCAGGGCCGGACCATCGGTACCGGCATGCAGGGGCAGATTGAGGATATGGTCGCTACGGGTATCGGCGCCGGTGCCGGGATACAAGGGGTGCTGAAAACTGGAACACAACAGCACCCGCGGCTCATGACGGAAAATGTCCTCGGTGCCGTTGCCGTGATGGACATCGAAATCGACGATGGCCACCCGCGTCAGGCCATGGACCGCCATGGCATGGGCCGCCCCAACCGCCACATTGTTGAACAGGCAGAATCCCATCCCGAACCGCCGCCCGGCGTGGTGCCCCGGCGGTCGCACGCTGCAAAAAGCCGTGCTGCCGGGGGTTTCCATCACCCGGTCCACCGCCATCACCACCGCGCCCGCCGCCAGCCGGGCCGCCTCCAGGCTGTGTTCACACAGATAGGTATCGCCGGTATCGAGCATGTCCCATTGTCCCGGCGGCGGCATGGAGGCCTCCACCAGATCCAGGTACTCCGGTGCGTGAACACGCTCCAACTGTTCGCGGTTGGCCGGGCAGGCCTGCAGGCGGACCACTCGTTGTCCCAGGGAAGAACGATCCAGCGCCTGCTCGATGGCCTGCAGACGCTCGGGACATTCCGGGTGAGACGAAGGTGCCCGATGCAGCCGACAGGTTTCATGGGACACGAAGAAGAGTGACATGGGCCGGGGATCCTGAAAAAGTGGCTGGGTTCTTCGTACTGATATAGTCCACCACCGCCCACGTCATAGGGGACCGCAAATGATCACGGCCTCTGAAACCGGATCACGAACCCATCACCCTGCGCTTCACCCACCTCGGCCAACATGCCGATCAGGGCCGAATCATTCCTGTCGCGGGGCGTGGCGACGGCCTCGAATTGCACCCTGCCCCGGCGAAGATCGCCGGTCACGCGCCCCTGCAGCGCCAGGGCTCCCCCCTGATCCCTTAACGTGCCCTGAAAACGGTCACCTTCGGCATGAAACCGGCCCGACAACTGCCCCAACGGGATGGGCCTGTCGGCGAGAATGGCGGCATGGTGCCACTCCAGTTGCCCGCCGGCCGATTGAAGCTGCCCGTCATCGGTCATGTCCAGCCGTCTCAGGTCCAGCCGCACAGTGCCATCCAGGCCGACACCCTGCAGCCCCGCTCCCTCCAGTATCCGTTCCAGGCGTGCCGCCGGTAGCTGACCCTGGCCTTCGGTGATACGCCAGCCTGCCAGACTTCGACTGGCCACGCCCTCAAACCGGCCGCCGTCGAAATGCGCTTCCACGTCGGCAGCGATACGTCCGGTGACGGCCTGCATGGGCCGCAACTTCCATGAGAGGTCCACAGCCCCCAGATCCGCACCGGCCGTCCCGGGGAAAACCACTTGTGTCACCTGGCCGCGTCCCAGGGAACCCTCAATGTTCAACCTGGCCAAGGGCTCCGGCATGGGAAGATGTCGATCGGCAAATGCCTGCAAGGGCGTGAGCGGGACCTGAGCCGCCACCCAGACCGAAGCGGGCAGCAGGATCGCCAGGAGGGACAATGAAAATAACAGAGACAGGAAGAGTCGGCGCATGGAGGGATTATAAACGGACGGTGACAGAACCTGCCGGACTGTCGTCGGCAATCCCGAAGAGGCCTGTGAGGCGTGGGCTGCCTGCCATTGACCTCAAGCAACCACCATAAAAAACCATTAAAATCATTAAAATCAATAGCTTGAAAAAATATTTGACACAGTGGCAACAGCCTGTATAATGCGCCCTTCAACAACGACAGGCGCGTAGCTCAGCTGGTTAGAGCACCACCTTGACATGGTGGGGGTCGTTGGTTCGAGTCCAATCGCGCCTACCAGAATTTGCAGTAAAAACAGCGGCTTACGGGATACCCGGGCCGCTTTTTTTATGCTTGGCCACAGGTAACACGACCGGTGTCACCATCGTGTGACCGTGACGACTGCATGACCCTGCATCCAGGGTGAGCGGACCGGTCACCCCGGCGCGGGTCCAGATGGAGGTGTTTCTGCCCCCCCCTCCCCAGTGACTGCGGGACTGATGCAACGCCTCGACGGAAGCTGGCGCGGCTAGATCATCCGCCGCAACAACCTGCGCACCTGGTCCACCTCGAAGGGCTTGTCGCAGATGGCGGACACCCCCGCCTTCTTCACCGATGACAGCCGGGAGGCGTCTGACTCGGACGTCACCATCATCACCGGAATATGCACATAGGCGGGATTACCGCGGATCTCGTTGACCAGAGCCTGACCATCCATGACAGGCATGTTGTAATCGGTTACCACCAGGTCGTATTCATGCTGGCGGAGCTGCTCAAGGGCCAAGGCGCCGTTCTCCACCTGATCAATATGCTGCACCCCCACGCGCTCCAGCACCCGACACAGATGATTGCGCGCCATGCGCGAATCATCCACCAGCAACACCCGCACATCGGCGATATCCCGGTCTTCCAGATCCAGCTCCTCCTCCTCCAGATAATCCAGAGTGACCGCCAGGGCGCGCTCCAGATCGTTGCGGTCAAACGGCTTGGGCAAGAGGGCCAGCACACCACTCTGACGCACCGCATCCAGCTTGTCATGGTGCTGCTCACTGGAAATCACCATTTTCGGGATATTCGTCAGACGCGGATCTTCCGTCATCCGGGCAAAAAGGTCGGGGGCCTCCATGTCCGGCATGTAAAAACTGGAAATCAGCAGATCCGGTATGTAGGAAACCATGAGATCGAGGGCGGCACCGGCGCTGTCGGCGGTCTCGATCTTGTGGATATGCCCTTCGGACAGCAAGCGAGTGATGATCTGGCGCTGTGTCCGCGACGGCTCAATCAGCAAAATGGCCAGATCTTCCACACACACTCTTTGACTCATGGATCAGCCCCATTCCGGTTAACCAGGATGGCATCCGGACGCCACACACGAGGGGGCACCGATGCCTGCGGGACCATCATGCCTCAATTGAGCAAGATGCTGAAGACAAGGGAGCAATCCACCGGGAAACGATGGAAGACACGAGGGAAAGCCAAGGGGGGGGGATGGTGCCCATGGGCAGGATCGAACTGCCGACCTCTCCCTTACCAAGGGAGTGCTCTACCACTGAGCCACATGGGCAAAACACTTGAAACACATCAAGCCCCGCAGCGCGCTGCCCCAGGGCTTTTAAGATGGCGGAGTGGACGGGACTCGAACCCGCGACCCCCGGCGTGACAGGCCGGTATTCTAACCAACTGAACTACCACTCCAGATCGATTCACCACACTGCTGTGTGATGGGGGCGAATTATAGCGGCTTTTTCAAAAAATGCACGAAAAAAAATCAGCTGCCGTTTCCCGGCGGATTTCCGGCAGGCTGCAGCCCCCCCCCCGCTCCGGGGCGGATTTCAGGCCGACCGAGCAGGGGGCAAACCACACACTTTTGATCCGGCTCAAGGTTAGGGTGTCCTCCGATGGCGTCAATCTCTCTTCTCCTCCCCGGCAAAGCATCAGGGGCACGCAGTTGAGGATCGCATAGCGTGCCTGACCAGCCTCCAGCAATTGCCCCAAGGTGACCGGATGGCCTTCACGGATCAGGGCATGCAGTGCAGGCGCCCCCTTGGCCGTGACGTGTACCCGCCAGACTTCGGGCACCCGCTCGTCTGTCACCCCGCTGATCCGGCTAAGGAGTTCATTAGCCCAGGCTTCACCCCGACCCAGGCTCAGCAGCAGAAAACGGGCCAGCAGGGGATTGCCCAGATGGGCCAGTATGGACTCCACGATCATCTCGCTGGAGCACATGACCAGAGCCGGCCGTGCCGCATCGAACAGGTCCTGATTGTCGCAATGATTCTGACGGGCAATCATGAACAGATCCGGCTTCAGGTCCCGGGCCGTCATGATCACGGAGAGGTTGTTGGTGTCCTGCTCCGTCCCGGCCACCAGGCCCACGGCCTGGTCGATCCCCGCCAGACGCAGGGTATCCGCCTCGGTGCCGCGACCCTCCACGCAGGGGCCGTCGCATC
>NZ_JAJNQM010000122.1:0-5932 GCF_022227785.1 Ectothiorhodospira lacustris
GGTATTCTGGATCTCCAGTTCCGCTTGGTAGATCCTCAGTTTCTGGGTGATCTCGGCGAGGTTGGTTTCCCCCTTTTCCAGCATCTGTTCCGCCAGGTCAAAATCACCCTTTCGCAGGGCCTCCTGGGCCTGCTCTCGGATGAGTTTGATGTTTTCCTGGGTGTGTTCGTCTTTTGACATCAGCTTGCTGGCATATTGGGGCTATGGAACAGGGTCTCTTGCAGACACGGCCGAAAGAGCGTCCATATTCATGTGAGCTGCATCACAGGGTTGACCGTGGCATCATAACCCAGCGCTGCCCGGCTTTCCTTCATAATCAGTACAAATCCCTGGCTCCCTCCGTGGCGCAAGGTCGTACGGGAGCTCGGGTGTACCTTGCGGCACACTTCCACTGCAGGCCAAACCGATGAAGCCTTCCGGCATGATCTTTCCCGAGCCGAAGCCGGTCACCGATGATCGCGTGTTGCGTGATGCCCTGGGGCGTTTTGCCACGGGCATCACCGTGATCACCTGTCGTGATCCGGACGGCGGAACCCCCCAGGGATTTACCGCGAACTCCTTCAGTTCGGTGTCACTGGACCCGCCGCTGGTGCTCTTCAGCCTGCGCAAGGAGGCCCAGTGCCTGCCTGCGTTTCTTGGCAGCGGCGCATTTGCCGTCAATGTGCTGGCGCAAGACCAGACCGAGGTATCCGCCCGTTTCGCATCCAGTGATCCGGATCGTTGGGCAGGGGTTGGACACGCAGTCTGGTCCACCGGGGCACCGATTCTCCACGATATGCTGGCAAGCTTTGAGTGTCGCACCGTGGCCACTCACGAAGGTGGCGATCATGTCATTTTCATTGGTGAGGTGCTCGCCCTGTCAACTCCTCGGGAAGCGCCTCCGTTGCTGTATTTTCGTGGTGCCTACCAAACATTGCGTACCTGACGGGGGCAATGGTGAATTGCCCGAGGTGGGAAACTCCATGATCCAGCCCGCTGAATTGCAGCGCCTGCCCCTGTTCGAACCCCTGTCGGTGGCGCAGCTGGAGTACGTCCGCAGCACCGCCCGGGAGCGGTCGTGCATGGCCGGCGAGCCCCTTTTCACGCAGGGTGATGCCGCCCGCCATTTCTTTCTGGTGCGGCGTGGGGGGATTAAGCTGTTCCTGCTTTCTCGCGAGGGGGACGAGAAGGTCGTTGAAGTCATCCAGGCAGGGCAGCTCTTTGCCGAGGCCGTGATGTTCATGGAGCAGCGGCGTTATCCGGTGAATGCCACCGCTCTGGCGGACACGGAACTCGTGATCTTTGACCATGACACCTTCCTGTCCCTGCTCGCCGAGACCCCCGGCCTGGCCCTGAAGATGCTGGGTAGTCTCAGCCGACGGGTCCATGGTCTGCTCAGTCATATTGATGAACTCACCCTCCACAATGCCACTTACCGCCTGGTAGCCTACCTGCTGTCACAGCCTCAGGACGATACGGGAGAGGTGCGTCTGGACCTGCCCAAGCAGGTCATTGCTTCACGTCTGTCCATGAAACCCGAAACCCTATCGCGAATCCTGGCTCGACTCAGGACGCAGGCATTGGTGGAAGTATCCGGGGAGACCCTGCTGCTCAAGGACAAGAATGGCTTGCGCCGGTTGCTGGGGCAGGAGATCTGATTCCAGGCCAGTCTCTTGTGCATCCGTGCCGGCCATCGCGTGTTTCACGATAATTTTGGGATACGGAGATGATGCGCCGATTGACTCTGTTCATCCTTTTGCTGTTGCTGCTGGTCGTCTTTACACCGTTTACCGGGTGGGTCGTCTGGACGGAGCGCAATCCCGATCTGGAACGGGAATTCCGTATTACCGTACAGGAACGGCTGGAAACCTGGTTTCCCGAGGCCATGTCGCTGCCGCCGGAACTGATCGGGTTCATCCCCCGTGGCGACGCTCGTGAAGACACCGTCCCTGATGTAGTCTTGATCCATGGTCTGGATGAGCCGGGCGGAATCTGGGATGACCTCATACCACTGCTGGAGGCGGCCTGCCTGACGGTATGGGAGTTTCGCTACCCCAATGATCAGGCCATTGACCGGAGTGCCGACCTTCTTGCGGAACACTGGAAAACACTGGATGCAGGTCGTTCGGTGACCCTGATCGGGCATAGCATGGGAGGATTGGTCATCCGGGACTTCGTTTCCCGTTGGCGACATCCCGTTGAAGAAACGTCCGAGTTATCCGGTCCCCGGGTGATGGGCACCGTTATGGTGGGTACACCCAACCAGGGTTCCGAATGGGCCAGACTGCGGGTCTGGCTTGAGGTGCGCGAATGGTTGGCGGATATCCCTGAAGGCAGGTTCTCCCTCTGGGCTGGTTTGCGTGACGGCACCGGCGCGGCCAAGATCGACCTGCAACCCGACAGTGAATTTTTGCGAGATCTGAACCGCAGGCCCTGGCCCGCCGAGGTGCCCGTTCGCGTGATCGGCGGTCAGCTCACCGAACCCACACCGACCATGCGCGCCAGCCTGGATGTCCTGTCCGAGGAACTGGGTATTGAGGACCTACCGACCCGGCTCGAGGCCTGGTGGTCTTCCACCGGGGAGTCCCTGGGAGATGGTGCCGTACCGGTGATCTCGTTGGCATTTGACGGTGCCCCGGAGCCGGTGATCGTGCCCGCATCCCATCGCGGCCTGCTGGTGCAGATGCCTTTTGCCGACCAGAAACCGCCGGCAATTCCGCTGATAGTCGAGCAGTTGCAGGAATGGAACGGCGGATGTGAAGAACAAGGCGTTGCCGCCCGGTCGAATCAACAGGCTGGGCATGAGCCCGAACATTGAGGGGGAGAACCGATATGCCCGTCATCACCCGGATCGAAGACCTTCGCTGCATCCATGAACGCCGTGTCCCCCGGATGTTTTATGACTATGTGGAATCCGGTAGCTGGACTGAGCAGACCTTCCGCGAAAATACCACCGATTTTTCGCATATCCGCCTGCGCCAGCGTGTGGCGGTCGACATGTCCGGGCGCAGTACGCGATCACGAATGATCGGCGAAGCAGTGGCCATGCCGGTGGCGCTGGCCCCGGTGGGGCTGACGGGCATGCAATCGGCGGATGGCGAAATCAAGGCGGCTCGGGCCGCCGAGGCATTCGGCGTACCCTTCACGCTGTCCACCATGTCCATCTGTTCGATCGAGGATGTGGCGGAGCACACCACCAAGCCCTTTTGGTTTCAGGTCTACACACTCAAAGACGATGATTTCATGGCCCGGCTCTTCGAGCGCGCCCGCGCCGCCCGATGTTCGGCCATCGTGGTCACGGTGGATCTGCAGGTGTTGGGACAGCGGCACAAGGATCTGAAAAACGGACTGTCCGCGCCACCGAAGCTGACGGTGAAATCCATCGCCGATCTGATGACGAAAATCCCCTGGGGGCTGGAAATGCTCGGCACCAGGCGCCGCTTCTTCGGCAACATCGTGGGGCACGCCAAAGGCGTGACGGACCCTTCCTCACTCTCCACCTGGACGGCAGAGGCGTTCGACGTCTCCCTGGACTGGAAACGCATCGCCCGGTTCAAGGACATGTGGGGCGGCAAGATGATCATCAAGGGCATCATGGACCCTGAGGATGCGCGCCGCGCGGTCGATGTGGGGGCGGATGCGATCGTCGTATCGAACCACGGCGGACGCCAACTCGATGGGGCAGTCAGCTCGATTCGCATGCTGCCCTCGATTCTGGATGCTGTGGGCGACCAGGTTGAAGTCCACTTCGACGGTGGTATCCGCTCCGGGCAGGATGTTCTCAAGGCGCTGGCACTGGGGGCGAGAGGCACCTATATCGGCCGGGCCTACAACTATGGGCTGGGGGCCATGGGTGAGCAGGGGGTGACCAGGGCACTTGAGATCATTCACAAGGAACTGGATATCACGATGGCGCTCTGCGGCGAGACCGATGTAGCCCGGCTGGGCCTTCATAACCTTTATGTGCCTCAAGGCTTCGGAGACCCGACGGTTCTGGTGTGATCCTGCCCTGGTCAAGAAAGTTGGTCTTCCAATCCCTCAGCTTGGTGTACGATTCACCCTCTCTCCGAGAAAAACGCTTCCCACTGATATCGTTCCCATGATTGCCATTGCCTGGTTCCTTGCCGCTCTGCTCGTCATTCTGGGACTCGCGGGACTTATCCTGCCGGCGTTGCCCGGCCCACTGCTGCTATTTGCCGGTCTGTGGACTGCGGCTTGGGCGGAGGGATTCGCCCACGTGGGATCCAAAACCCTGATCGTGCTGGGCCTGCTGGCGGCGCTGGCCTTTCTGGCGGATTTCGTGGCAGGTGCCTTCGGGGCTCGGCGCTACGGGGCCTCCGGCCGCTCCATCCTCGGGGCTGCCCTGGGGGCCGTGGTGGGGATGTTCTTTGGACTCATCGGTTTGTTGCTGGGTCCCTTCATAGGCGCCGTGCTGGGTGAACTGTCGGCCCGTCGAGACCTGGTGGCCGCAGGGCGTGCCGGTTGGGGAGCCACCCTCGGGCTGATACTGGGTACCGCCGCCAAGGTGGCCCTGGGCATCACCATGGTGGCACTATTTCTGGTGGTGCGGTTCTTGTAGAGAGACGGCGTCTGCATGCTCCGCGATCACTATCATTGGACATTCATCGCGAGCGTCGGCACGGCGAACCTTTTGTGGCAGGACGTTTCTTCTGCCGGCAAAACCGCGCGAACGCTCGCGATGACGGCGATGGCCACGTACGAATGGATGGCTTGCAGAGCACATCCCGGCTATCAGGCAACAGTTTCGTTACCTTCCGCCGTTTGCGACGCATCTCTTGCCACCCTCTCCAGCGTCACTGGAACGGGTTTGCAAACCGTGCTGCAGACCGGTGAATGCTCGCGGGCGAATGCCAGCAGACGATCGATCTCCTCATCCGTCGCATCCGCTTCGATGTCCATCCGGATACGGATCGACTCGTAACCGACAGGGACCGAGTCATCCAGGGCGAGAAAGCCCTGCAGGTCGATGTCACCGGTCAGTTCGGTAGAGAGCCGGTGGATACGGATGCCGCGTGCAGCCGCATGCAGCACTGTCGTCGTGGTGACGCAGCCGGCAAGGGCATGCAGCAGATACTCAACGGGGTTGGCGCCCTCGTTGGCGCCGAGCAGCACCGGCGGCTCGCCGTTGGTGAACACGAACGGCTCCGTGCGCGAGGTGTCCTCGGCACCGGCGCCGTAAAAGTCCCGGATGCTCGAGCGGTTTTCACCGCCATCGATCCACTGGTTGCGTGCGCGGAACTGGAACCGGGCCAGTGCAGGATCGTTCTTCAACGCCTCAACGGTTTGCGCCATCTGGTCGAGATTCAGGCCGTTACGGGTGTGTTGGTCATGCTGTGTCATGGCAGTCTCCTTTCGGTTTCATGGACTTCGAATGGGCCGCTTGGGCGGAGGCTGGGATGGCTTCCGGTCTTCCAGAGCGGCTTGACACCATGATGAAACTTGACAAGCGGTCTTTTCAGATGGATATCTGACAATAACAGGGCATTTGTGCCACTAAATGAGGGGAGGGCGGGTGTGGTCGCGAACGCGACCGGGGGCAACAGAGAACCGGGTCAGCAGGCGAATGCACGGCGGACCCGTAGCCGGGAAGGTGCCATCAGCTAAAACAGCCGCAGGGCCACAGGCAAGAACGAAAGAGGCTTCAGCATGACGGCCAGCACCGCGCCCATCGAAGTCCTGATCGTTGCCGTGAAAGAGACCGCCGGCTCCGCCCTCTATGGGATGGTCGACGTCCTACTGGCCACCGGGAATGTCTGGGAGACTCTGGTGCGGTCGGAAACTGCGAAAAACGTGTTCAACGTGCGCATCGTGTCGCCCGAAAAGCACCCCTTCACCTGCGGCAACCAGATCCCGGTCAACCCGGCATGCGCCATCGAAGACGACCCCGAAGCCGACATCATCATCCTGCCCGAATTGTGGCTGGGCCCGGACG
>NZ_JAJNQM010000123.1:0-5649 GCF_022227785.1 Ectothiorhodospira lacustris
CGTCGGCACGGGCCGCCATGATCATCGCCTGCAAGAGTTCAAGGCTTCGATGCTCGCGCGCCGGACCGGACAGGCGTTCCACAGGTTCTCCGCCTATGGGAGAGACCTGATTTGACCCTTGCGTGTTCTGCCACGCCTTCCAGGCCAATGCGCCCACACCGGCAAGCGCGCCGTACTTCAGCGCTTTGCCACCGAGCTTGCGGCCGCGCTTGGAACCCAACAGCAGTCCCAGTGCACCACCGCCCAGCACGCTTTTCATATCCAGGCTCGGACCGCCGCCCTGCCGGGCAGATCCCCCTCCGCCGCCCAGCTGACGAGACAGGCCATCCAGCACACCCTTGAGATCCACGCCCCCCGCACCTTGCCGAGCGCCGCCTGACTGACCACCGGCCTGCCGAATCAACTGGTCCAATATCTTGCTGGCGTTCATGTCTTACCCTCGTTGAAGGACTGCGCGGCAGCGGGCCTTCAATCTGACACCAAATCGCGACTTCGGCAATTGTTGAAAACGGGTCAAGGGTATTGATGACCGAGATCGTGAACTCGAATTCAGCTTGGTTTCAGCTTACGGTGGCACACTGCCTCCACACCCACACCAAGAGGCGCACGCCCATGCATATCCGATCATTGACCACACCGTTTCTGTGCCTTGCCCTGCTCGCCCCCGGCCTGAGTCCGGCCGGGGACCGCATGGAACACAACGAGATCCTGCGCCTGCGGGCCGCCGGGGAGATCATGCCCATGGAGGAGGTGCTCAGGCAGGCCGCCGGGATCGTGCCGGGGCAGTTCATCGAGGCCGAACTGGAACGGGAAGACGGCCGTTACGTGTACGAACTCAAGATCCTCGACGCGGACGGGGTACGTCACAAGCTCTATCTCAACGCCAGCGACGCCAGTCTGATCAAGCGTGAACGCGACCGCTGAGCAGGAGGATCCGGACGCGGCGCTTGAAGTCCCGGCGGCTGTCCCGGTTCCGGTGTGCCCGTCCATGGACGGGCACACCGTTTTTTTGAGCACAAGGCAATGAACTCCCTCAAATTCCGCTTGAGCCTGCTGGCCGCCCTCTGCCTGCTGGCCCTGCTGGCGGCCCAGGGGCTGGGTCTGAAGACCTTGTCCCGAGTCCTGGTGGACGGCTACCTGGTGGACCGGCTGGAACATGACGCCGATACCCTGTACGTACACCTGCTGGACAGCGAGGAAGGGCCTGCCGCCTTCAACCGCACCCTGGGCATCATCTACAGCACCCCGCTCTCCGGGCACTATTTCCGGATTCAGTCCCCCCACACGGTGGTGCGCTCCCGCTCCCTCTGGGACGAAGACCTGGCATCGCCTCTGGTACCGGAAGGCGAGCAGTGGCTCACCCGCATGGAGGGACCCGCGGGGCAGACCTTGCTGATGCTCAGCCGCGGCTATCGCATCGACGGCGAGGCCGTGGTGATCTCGGTTGCCCAGGAACTGGGGCCCATGCAGACCGCCGTGGACGAACTGGAAGGGCGCTTCATGGCCATGACCCTGGCGGCCCTGGGGCTGGCCCTGCTGCTGCAATTTCTGGTAATCCAGCGCGCATTGCGCCCCCTGGACGCGGCGGTGGACGCCTGCCGCCGGCTGGAGACCGGCGAGGCGGTGCCGGTGAACCTGCCCGCCCCCCGGGAGATCACCCCCATGCTGGAGGCCGTCAACCGGCTCATCCGTCACCACGGCCTGCGCCTGACCCGCAGCCGCCGGGCGCTGGGCAACGTCAGCCATGCCCTGAAGACCCCCCTGGCCGTGCTCTCCCAACTGGCGGACGAACTCTCGACCCGGGGCGATGAAGACACCGCCGGGACCCTCCGGCGACAGCTGCATGCCATGCACCAGACCGTGGAACGGGAGATGCGCCGCGCCAGTCTGGCCGGACGGGGACATCCCGGGGCCGGCTTTGACGCCCGCAAGGAACTGACTGACCTGGTGGAGGCCCTGGACCGTCTCCACCGACATCGGGTAACGATGCAACTGCAAGTGACCGCCGGCACCTGGCCGCTGGATGGGGAAGACATGCTGGAGATGTTCGGCAATCTGCTGGACAACGCCTGTCGCTGGGCAACCTCCCGGGTACGGGTGACGGTGAGCCCGACCCGTGAACACACCCTACGGGCGGTCATTGAGGACGATGGCCCCGGCATCCCCTCGGAGGACATGCCGCTGCCGGGGCGCCCGGGCCGCCCCCTGGACGAACGGGGGGACGGACATGGCCTGGGTCTGGGCATCGTGCAGGACGTGGTGGACCAGTATGAGGGCCGGATCACTTACGGCCCCTCCCCCGGCCTGGGCGGGCTGAGGGTCACCGTGACCCTGCCCCTATCGTTTCCGTCATTCTCAAGCTCCACCCCGAACACACTATGGGAACAGTTTGATGAGAATCCTGATCGTTGAAGATGATGCGGAACTGGGTGCGCGCCTGCAACGGCGCCTGCAACGGGAAGGGCTGGCGGTGGATCTGGCCCTGAACGGCGTGGACGGCCGGCACCTGGGGGAGACCGAGCCCTATGACCTGATCGTGCTGGATCTGGGACTACCCGACCTGCCGGGCATGGCGGTGTTGGCCGCTTGGCGCGAGATCGGCGTCACCACCCCGGTGCTGATCCTCACCGCCCGCAACAGCTGGCGGGATCGGGTGGACGGACTGCGGCAGGGGGCCGATGACTACCTGGGCAAGCCCTTTCACGTGGAAGAACTGCTGGCCCGGATCCTGGCCCTGCTGCGCCGTGCGGCACCGGTAAGGGACACCACATTGCGAGTGGGCTCCTGGCGCCTGGACGAGCAGCGTCAAGTGCTGGTGGACGGTCCCGACGAGTTACCCCTCACCGCCACCGAATTCAAGTTGCTGCGCTACTTTCTGCGTCATCCCGGACAAGTGCTGTCCAAGACCCGGCTGGCGGAGCATCTGTACGAATACGAGAGCGAACGGGACAGCAACGTGCTGGAGGTGTACATCTCCCGGCTGCGGGAGAAGCTGGGCCCGGATCTCATCCAGACCCGCCGCGGCCAGGGATATTGTCTGCAGCCGCCCGCTCCCGGTCCGAAACGGGAGAAGGATTAAGCGTGGATTAAGCTTGCCGCGTCACACTGCCCCCATCTCCACTCACATGAGGGCAGCAATACCATGAACACCTCCCGTCAGATCACGGTCTGGGACCCCTTCGTTCGCATCTTCCACTGGGGCCTGGCCAGCGCCTTCATCATCGCCTATGCCGTCGGTGACGACGCCATGGACATACACACGCTGGCGGGCTACGCAGTCCTTGTGCTGGTCCTGGCCCGCATCCCCTGGGGCTTCATCGGCGGCACCCATGCCCGCTTCCGGGATTTCGTGCGGCCGCCCGGCGAGGTCATGGCCCACATCCGCGGGCTGCTGCGGGGGCAACCCGAATACCACCGGGGTCATAACCCCCTGGCGGGCTGGATCTATGTGCTGATGTTCATCAGCCTCATCGGCCTCACTGTCAGCGGCATCGCCACCCTGGGAGCCGAGGAATCGGCGGGTCCCCTGGCCGGACTCATGGCAAGCGCCGGCCACGGCACGGCCGAGGCGGTGGAGGAGATCCACGAGTTCCTTGCCAACTTCACCCTGGGCCTGGTGCTGATCCATCTCACCGGCGTGCTGCTGGGCAGCCTGACCCAGAAGGAGAACCTGGTGCGCGCCATGATCACCGGCCGCAAGAGACGCTCTGAATAAGCCATTCGGACGTTGCGTGCGGCATCCCTGTCATTCCTGCGAAAGCGGTAATCCAGTCACAGACTGAAAACCCTGGACTCCCGCCTTCGCGGGAGTGATGGAAATAGACCTTTGCAGGAGTGACGGAAATAGGCTTTTTCAGAACATCCCGAACCTACCGCCGAGCCTGCGAAGAACAATCCCGATCGACACATTTATCGATTGACGTTGAACCCTGGGAGTACCCGCCATGAAAACCTTGAAAACCATCCCCCTTGCCCTGCTTGCGGCCCTGCTAATCCCCGCAGTGAGCCTGGCAGCCGGCACCATCGATCCCCAGGAAGTGCTCCAGTTCCAGGCAGACCACCGGATCCAGCCCATGGACCATGTACTCAAGACATCCGGAAAGACCGCCTACGGACAGATCCTCGAATCCCGCCTGGAGCGTGAACAGGAGCGATACGTCTACAGGGTCAAGACGCTCGGCGTCGATGGCGTCCTGCACCGAATGACCGTGGACGCGGAAGACGGGCACCTGTTGCGACATGATTCCGGCATGCACTGAAAAATCCTTCCAACCGCACCCACCCGGCTGGAAAGGCCAGGTGGTCCGCTGGCACCGGGAAGCAGCCGGCTGTCCTTTCAGGTTGATTTAAGCTTGCGAGCCTACGCTGTGGCCATGAAAACGCATCCCTGCTTCAAACAAGTGGCCCTGAACGTGCTGCTCCCTCTGTGCCTTGTGCTGGCGAGTACGGCCGCAAGCGCCGACACACTGGGTCAGGTGATATCGGAGGCCCTGGCACGTAGCGGCGAACAGGCCTTGGGCAACAGCCTGCGGCAGCAGGGAGAGGCCGTGCATCGCCAGAGCAGCGGCTTTCTCGCCGCCGATCCCTCCCTGAACCTGAACTACCTCTCCGACCAGTTCACGGATGACGAAGGTTTCCGCGAGATCGAGGCCACGATTGAGTTACCGCTATGGTGGCAAGGACAGCGCGGTGCTCGGCAAGAAATCGCCCAGGCCCTGACGGATCAGGCGGAGGTGCTGGATCTGCATCAACGCTGGACCATGGCCGGCCGGGTGCGGGAACAGGTCTGGGAAGTGGTGCTCACCGAAGCCACCCTGCAACAGATGAATCTTGCGCTGCAAACCAGCCGGGATCTGGAGACCAAGGTCGCCAGGCTTGTCGCCGTTGGAGAGCTTGCGCAGTTTGACCTGCTGACCATCCGTCAGGAGGTGGCCGAGCGAGAGGCCGATGTCGGTGATGCTCGATCGGCGCATCGGATTGCACTGGCAGGGTACCGACAACTGACAGGCCAGATGGCCTTACCCGAGCCGTTATACGAACCCCCTGCCCCCGTCACCGAGCTCCCACCGGGCCATCCCCGGGTACAGCAAGCGCAACATACCCTCGCCCTTGCCCAAGCCGAAACCGTTCAGGCCCGGCGCTCCCGGGCGGGGACTCCGATATTGGGTATCGGGGGCCGAAATAACCGGGAGTTCAGCGGTGCAAAGAGCGACGATGCCGTGCAGATTTCACTCACCCTCCCCTTTGGACTCGCAGGGCAGTCCGCGCCTGCCATCGCCTCGGCAATGCGGACCCAGACCGAACAGGACGTGGCACTCCAGCAGGCGCGGCTGACCGCCGAGCAGGCGTTGTTATCGGCCCGTCTGGCCCATCAGGGCGCTGAAGAGGCCCTGAACCTGGCAACGCACCGTGAAGCCCTGGCCCGGGATGCCCTGCACATGGCGCAACGCGCCTTTGATCTGGGAGAAACCGATCTGGTGCAACTCTTGCGAGCCCAGGCGCTGGCCCGCAGCAGCGCATTGGATCTTGAACAGCGTCGTATCGAACTGGGTCGTGCCCAGGCACGTCTCAATCAGGCTCTGGGAGTCATACCCGAGTAAATAACCCTCGACTGAAGTCGAAGGCTTTATTGTGAAACGAGAGCATGGT
>NZ_JAJNQM010000124.1:0-5527 GCF_022227785.1 Ectothiorhodospira lacustris
GCAACACGTCAGGCTTGCCTTCAACCAGCCTTGCTCGGTAACGTATTGTTCGCCGGTCAAAGGCGTTCTCAAGCGCAATAGCACACCGGCCACCGGCCCGCACGGCGGCTACCGTGGCGGGCCACTTTTATGGGTTGGCCTCAAATCATGCCCGGGCACGCCCCGGTCTATCAGTCCCGGTGAATCAATCCGGACATCTCCCCACAGACCCCTTCCACACTCCGCCACCGCCCCGACTCCCTCACCGGGGGAATAATCTGCCTCAAATCAGGTGGTGATCAGCGATTAGGGGTGGGAAACAACAGGGGGAAAATGCGGAGAGTTTTCAGGCAAAAGAGAAGCGAGGTATGAAGGATCTTCCGAAAAGGGAGTGATCGGGGCGGCAGCGCCGACACGCTGAAAGCGGCATAAGTCGTGAGCAGGCAGGACAGGCACTTTCAGGATTGTGGGAGGCAGAGTGGGAAAGAAGAAAGGCCCTTCCTTAAACTGCTGATTCGGAAGGGCCTTTTTCGTTTCACTGGTGGTGGAGCCCTAAGTGGAATCCAATCGTCATCTACATCGAGGTAGGAATGTAGCGGAAATGGGCGGAACCGCCGCCACCCCACCAAGCCAACCCGTTGTTCCCTGGTTGTTCAGGTTGTGCTTGACCGCCAGTTTCGCCATGCCTATGATCCGCTCAGGAACAACAACTGAACAACGGAGTTCGGCATGGAAAAGCGTTTTGTGGCGACCCTGAGCCGGTCGCAGGGCCGCAGTGCATGGGCGGTTATCTTCCGGCATCCGGTTCGGGTCGACCCGAATACCGGCAAGCCGGGGCTGCGGGTCCGCCAGGGCCTCGGGACCCCCGACGAGGCCGAAGCCAACGATCTGAAGGATCAACTCAACCAGCTGCTGGCAGAGGAGAGCTTCTGGAGCTTGCCGGCCAGGGCTGAGGCTGAAAAGCGGTTCCACCGCCGGGTCATCGAGATCTTCTATCACGGCATGGAACCTGAGCAGAGCGACTTCGGCGCGATCCGCGAGTCGATCATTCCGCTGCCGACATCGAAGGATTCCGACTATCGGCGGGCACTACTACTCGGGACGACCGGAGCCGGCAAGACGACGCTGCTTCGGCAGTTGATCGGCACGGACCCGGAGACCGAGCGCTTTCCGTCGACATCGACGGCGAAGACCACGGTGCATGAGACCGAGGTCGTGCTTGCGCCAGGCCCGTACAAGGCTGTGGTCACCTTCTTCCCAGTCGACGAAGTCCGCGAGCATTTGAACGAGTGCATCTCCGAGGCCGTGCTGTCCGCCTACCGTGGCGACGGCGACGGTGAAGTGCTGCGCAAGCTGTTGATGCATGTGAACCAACGGTTCCGCTTCAACTACGTGCTTGGCAACGGGCCTCAGGCGGCGGGCGCCGACGACGATGAGGATGACGATGCCGCGGAGCCGACCGAGGAGGCCGCTGCCGACGGCGCGATCGATCTCGGCGCCACCAATGCGCTGCTGACGAAGACGTTGACGGCATTGCGCGCCATCGCCACCCGCCACGGCGACCAACTGAAGACCGAGCTGGGCGCCACCGACGAAAAGGATCAGCGGGTCGTCGATGAGCTGTTCGAGGAGGAGCTTGATCGCCGGCTTCGTGAAGACGACGAGTTCCACCGCATCAGCGACGAGCTCATGGACGAAATCGAGCTTCGTTTTTCGCTGCTTACGGATGGCGCGGTACGCCGCAACAAGCAGGGCTGGCCGCAATCGTGGTCGTGGGAGACGGACGACCGTGCGACCTTCATCAAGACGGTCACGCGTTTCTCCAGCAACCACTCCTCACGCTTCGGGCGCCTGCTGACGCCGCTAGTTAACGGAGTTCGCGTGTCCGGTGCCTTCCTGCCGGCGTGGAACGGCGGCCCGCAGCCCAAGCTCGTGCTTCTCGACGGTGAAGGCCTGGGCCACACGCCCAAGTCGGTGGCGGCCATCTCGACCTCGCTGACGCGGCGCATCGAGTCGACGGATGCCATCGTGCTCGTCGATAACGCTGTTCAGCCGATGCAGGCGGCGCCGGTGGCAGCCATGAAGGAAATGATCACGTCGGGCAGCGCCAGCAAGCTGCTGCTCGTGTTCACGCACTTCGACGAGGTCAAGGGCGACAACCTGCCCACCGCAGCTGCCAAGGCGCAGCACGTCTTGGCTTCCGCCGAGAACGTCCTCGCCTCTATTGGAGAGGAGCTGGGCCCGTTTGCGGAACGAGCGCTTCGCGGCCGCCTGAAGGACGCCCGCTTCTTCGTCGGCGGGATCGACGAAGACCTGGACGCTACGAAGAAGACCCACAAGCGGACCATCGAACAACTGCAGGCGCTGCTCGCGGCAATTGATGCCATCGTCGAGAAGCCCGAGCCCGTGCTCGCCAAGCCGGTGTACGACCGGATGAATCTCGTCCTGGCCGTGAAAAACGCTGCCGAGAGCTTCCACGATGCGTGGTGGCCGCGCCTGGGCCTCGACTACAAGCCTGGCGTCAGCAAGGAGCACTGGAAGCGCATCTGGGCATTGAGCCGACGACTCAGCACGCCCGGCCTCGGCGACGAGTACGACAATCTCAAGCCGGTCGCGGATCTCCGCAAGCAGCTCCAGGATCGGCTGTATGTGCTGCTGCAGAACCCACTCCGGTGGGACCCGGCCGAGCCGACCGACGACGCGCACAAGCAGCAGGTTTTTGACGGGCTGGCCAACGCGTTGTCCGCCAAGACGCTGGACCTGGCTACCCGCCGCGTTCGGGCCGAGCGGATGCCTGAATGGCAGTCCGCGTTCAACCAGTCGGGGCGCGGCTCCAGCTACGCGCGCGCTTCGATCATTGGCGAGCGCATCTACGAGCGTGCGGCGCCGATTCCTGGCGTGACCCCGTCGCCGGATCGCAATTCCTTCCTGCACGAAGTGGCGGCTGTGGTGGAGAGCGTCTGTGAAGAGGTCGGCGCCAGGCTTGCGTAGTGGACTGTTGTTTCCCGCCCCTAATCGCTGATCACCGCCCGATTCGAAGCGGATTATTTCCTCGGTGAGGGAGTCGGGGCGGGTTTTGAAAGAACTGAGAGCAGAAGAGAGTCGAGCCGGGCGACTTCAGGACGCCGTGTCGCCACGGCGTGGCACACGCAGATCGGCGCCGAACCCCGCGTGGTGTCGCGGAACCCGGAAATGAAAACGCCCAACCGATAGAGGTTGGGCGTTGAATGGTGGTGGAGCGGATGGGAATCGAACCCACGACCTCAGCAGTGCGATTGCTGCGCTCTCCCAACTGAGCTACCGCCCCATGGGGTTGAAAGTATACTCCAGGGTTCCGGCTTGTCACCAGAGGCGGTAGCGAGGCCTCAGCCGGCAATCGGTTGGAGCAGGATGCCTGCCAGCGGGGGCAGGGTCAGCACCACGGAGTAGGGTTTCCCCATCCAGGGGATGTCTTCGGCTTCCACTTCCAGGTTGCCCAGGTTGCCGCCGCCGTAGTAGTGGGAGTCGGAGTTGAAGATTTCCCGGTAGCGGCCGGGTGCCGGTACGCCGATGCGATAGCCTTCCCGAGGTATCGGGGTGAAGTTCAGGACGCTCAGGATAAACTGGTTGCCGTCCTCGGTCTTGCGCAGGTAGCTCAGGACCGACTGAGCGGCGTCGTGACAGTCGATCCAGTCAAAGCCCTGCCATTCGAAGTCGAGGCGGTGCAGCGCGGGTTGTTCCCGGTAGAGATGGTTGAGGTCGGCGACCAGGCGCTGAACACCTTCGTGGAAGGGGTACTGGAGCAGGTGCCATTCCATTTCCTGGGCGGCATCCCATTCGTTGCCCTGGCCGATCTCGCAGCCCATGAACAGCAGTTTCTTACCCGGGTAGCTCCACATGAGGGTGTAGAGCAGGCGCAGGTTGGCAAAGCGCTGCCATTCATCACCGGGCATGCGGTAGAGCAGGGAGCGTTTACCGTGGACCACTTCGTCATGGGAGAAGGGCAGCACGAAATTTTCGGTGAAGGCGTAGAGCAGGCCGAAGGTGAGCCGGTCGTGGTGGTAGTGGCGGTGGATGGGATCCTTGTTGAAGTAGTCCAGGGTGTCGTTCATCCAGCCCATGTTCCATTTCATGGCAAAGCCCAGCCCTCCCAGCCAGGTGGGGCGGGTGACCTGAGGCCAGGAGGTGGATTCCTCGGCGATGATCAGGGCACCGGGATGGCGGCCCTGGACATTACTGTTCAGTTCACGCAGGAACTCGATGGCCTCCAGGTTTTCGTTGCCGCCGAACTTGTTGGGTACCCACTCGCCCGGTTCCCGGGAGTAGTCCAGGTAGAGCATGGAGGCCACGGCGTCCACCCGCAGGCCGTCGATGTGGAATTCCTCCACCCAATACATGGCGCTGGAGACGAGGAAGTTTTTCACCTCGTTGCGGCCGTAGTTGAAGATCAGAGTGCCCCAGTCCCGGTGCTCGCCCAGGCGCGGGTCTTCATGTTCGTACAGGGCGCTGCCGTCGAAGCGGGCCAGCCCGTGGGCGTCCTTGGGAAAATGTCCCGGCGCCCAGTCCAGCAACACGCCGATGCCGTGTTCGTGACAGAGATTGACGAAATAGCGGAAGTCATCCGGTTCGCCGAAGCGGCTGGTGGGGGCGTAATAGCCGGTGGTCTGGTAGCCCCAGGAGCCATCATAGGGGTGTTCGGTGATCGGCAGCAGTTCCACGTGGGTGAAGCCCATGCGGGTGACATAGTCCACCAGTTCCCGGGCCAGTTCCCGGTAATTGAGAAACTGGCCGTCTGCGTCCCGCCGCCAGGAACCCAGGTGCACTTCGTAGACGGACATGGGACGATGCAGCCAGGCCTCGTTGCAGCGATCCGCCAGCCAGGCCTGGTCGGACCACTGGAAGCGGCTGGGGTGGCTTACCACCGCCGCAGTGCGCGGACGCAGTTCGAAGCGCTGACCGTAAGGGTCGGCCTTGAGCAGGATGGCATCGGTGTCCCGGTTGCGGATCTCATACTTGTAGAGTGCGCCGGGCGCCATGCCGGGGATGAACAGTTCCCACACCCCGCTGCCGCCGCGTACCCGCATGGGATGGCAGCGGCCATCCCAGCGGTTGAAGTCGCCCACCACGGACACCCGTTCCGCGGCGGGTGCCCAGACCGCGAACCGGACGCCCTGAATGCCGTCTACTTCATGAAGATGGGCGCCCAGGAATCGGTAGGCGTGCCAGTGGCGCCCTTCGTTGAACAGGTGGATGTCGAAGTCCGGCACCTGGGGGGCGAAACAGTAGGGGTCGTAGGCAATCTGCTCGTGGTCATGACCATCACTCCATCGTATGCGATAGTGTGAGGGCAGGGCGTCGCGGGGGCCGCGCCACTCGAACAGCCCCTGTTTGCCGACGGGCTTCATGGGGGCGTCGAGTTCCACGATGCCGGCTTCACGGGCGAAGGGCAGCAAGGCACGCACCACGCACTGGCCCGCTTCCATGTGACGGCCCAGAAAGGCAAAAGGGTCGTGATGCCGTGAGTCAAGGATACGCTTGAGGTGTTCGTTGTACGATGTAGGCATGGGAC
>NZ_JAJNQM010000125.1:0-5412 GCF_022227785.1 Ectothiorhodospira lacustris
GGCCGGTGTACTCTGAACTCGCGCTGGTAAGCTCTTCTCGTCGCACACACGACGACGCCTCGTCGGTTGGATTCAGCGGATACTCCCTTGAAGCGGCCGAGATCATCGAGAACCTGAAATAACACTCGGTAAACCGCGGAGTTGCCGTTCAGCCCGATCCCGCAGCCCACCAGCAGAGCTGGCACGAAGGGTCACCAAGCCGACGATGGCGCCGTTACAAGCGCCTTACCTGACTATTTTAGTCGGTTTTAATCCGGGATGCCTGTTATACTCAAATGGAGCCTATTGAATATGCTGTCACTGGAGGGCGTGTCCAATCGGCACCACATCTAAGAGATCACCATCGATCAAAATCTTTGACAATTGTGGTGCGGGAGGCCGAATAGAGGAGTGACTGCTGTGCCTGCCGCCCCCGATTGCCACTGGATGTCCGATCTCTGCGATGCGTTGATGTTGCTCGACGGTGAGGGCACCGTACACCGCTGGAGTGACGGGGCTGAGTTCATGTTCGGTTATACGGGCGCCGAAGCCGTAGACGCGTCGATGGACGAACTGGTGGTGATTCAGGATCGCAGGGACGAACAGCGTCGTTTTATCGCGGATACCCTCTTGCGCGGTCACGACACTTTCGAGACGCTCAGGCGCAGAAAGGACGGCACCCTCATTTACGTGGACATCACCGGCAAGGTGGTGAATCCATCCACGACGCCAACGGAACAGCGGCTACTGTTCTCGGAGAAGGACGTGACCTCGCTCAAGGTCGAGCGTGACAGCAAGACGCTCGAGGCCCGTTTCCGCGAACTGCTCGAGTCGACCCCAGACGGCATCGTCATCGTCAATCCCACCGGGCACATCCTCATTGCCAACAGTCAAGCCGAGCGCCTGTTCGCTTACGGACCCGGTGAGATGCGCGCCACAGTCGTGGAACGACTGCTCCCTGAGCGTTTTCGCGCCGCGCACAAAGGGCATCGCGCGCATTATTTCGCGCAGCCGCGCACACGCTCCATGGGGGCAGGCCTGGAACTCTACGGCTTGCGCAAGGACGGGACCGAGTTTCCCGTCGAGATCAGCCTGAGTCCGATCAGAACGGAAGAGACGCCGCTGGTGATGAGCGCCATTCGTGATGTGAGCGAACGCAAGCTTTTTGAACAGGCACTGCGGGAGAAGAATATCGAACTGGAAAAGGCCAACCTGGCGAAGGACCGTTTTCTTGCCAGCATGAGCCACGAACTGCGCACGCCACTCAATGCGGTGATCGGATTCACCGGAACGCTGCTGATGAAATTGCCGGGTGATTTGAACGACGAACAGACCCATCAACTGGAGATCGTGCGCAGCAACGCCATGCATTTACTCTCCCTGATCAATGACTTGTTGCACTTGGCCAAGATCGAGGCGGGCAAGATCGAACTGAACCGCGAACCAACGGACTGCTGCACTCTGCTGAATGAAGTCGCCGCATCCCTTGAGCCCCAAGCCCTGGCAAAGGGACTGGCGTTGATCATTGATGTGCCACCCGGGCGCGTGGTTGTTGACACCGACCGGCGCGCACTCAACCAGATCTTGCTGAATCTGGCCAACAATGCGATCAAGTTTACCGCTGCGGGCCACGTGCGCCTTGAACTGTTGGCCCATGAATCGGGTGCACGGCGCGGGATCCAATTTGCCGTCGAGGACACCGGTCCAGGCATGAGCGAAGACGAACAGGCGGCGTTGTTCGGCGCATTCGTGCAGGGGCAGGCCGCAAAGCACAAAGGGGTCGAAGGAACCGGACTCGGTCTGCACCTGAGTCGCAAGCTGGCTGAACTGCTCGGGGGCCAGCTGAACTGTCATAGCATTCCCGATCAGGGGAGCCGATTCGTCCTCAGCCTGTGGGAGGCTTCACCATGAGCGCTCGAATCCTCATCGCCGAAGACCACCCCGCCAGCCTCGAGCTGATGTCCTATCTGCTACGCGCCCACGGCTACGATATCCTGCCCGCCGAGAATGGCGAGATCGCGCTGGCGCTCGCGCACAGTGAGCGCCCGGACCTGATCCTCTGCGACCTTCAAATGCCCGCAAAGACCGGGTTTGAGGTCGCAGAGGCCGTCAAGAGTGACCCTCGGACGAAGGACATTCCGCTGATTGCGGTCACCGCCTTCTCGATGTTGGGTGACCGCGAAAAGGTCCTGGCTGCCGGATTCGACGATTATTTCTCCAAACCCATCGATGCCACCTGCTTCGTGCGAGACCTCGAACAGCATCTTCCACCCTCCCTACTCGCCACTCGCCTGCCTCGCGCGACGCGCAATGGAACCTAGTCATGGCCAAGATTACCGTCGTTGATGACGTCGCGGTCAACCGAGAGCTACTCACCACCATCCTGCACGCGCAGGGTCACTGCATTTCCGAAGCCGACAATGGCGCGACCGCCTTGCAGGTGGTGCGCGACGAGCGACCGGATCTGATCATTTGCGACATTCTGATGCCGGACGTCGATGGTTTCGAATTCGTGCGCCGCCTGCGTACGGAGGCCAACGTCGCACACATCCCGGTCATTTTCTGCACGGCGCATTTCCTCGAACCGGAGGCACGGCAACTGGCCGACGTCTGTGGTGTGAGCAAAGTATTGATCAAACCAATCGACCCTCAGGAACTGATTCGCGTCGTCACGGCGATCATTGAAGAAGGGCCGCAAGAGGCACCGCAAGCGCCGTTGCCGGGCCGTGATTTCGACCGCCAGCACCTCCACCTCGTCAGCAGCAAACTGTCCGAGAAGGTCGACGAGTTGCAGATCGCCCACGACCGCCTGGCCGCACTGGTCGAGCTTAACCTACAACTGGCGTCCGAGCACGACAGGACGCGTTTGCTGGCACATGCATGCAGTGGTGCGCGGGCATTGACGGGTGCGGAATACTGCACGATTGCCGTGCAGCAGTCCCATGACATGCCGGTCCATATCAGTCACAGCGGAATCGACCCGGACGTCCTGGCGACCATCGACCCGGTGAGCGTGGATCACGGGGAGCTCGGTCGGGTCTATCGCGATGATCAGGTGCTCAAGACGCGTGTTGCCCAAGGGCAGGACTTTGACAGCGGTCTTCCGGCCGGCTACCCCGCACTGCGCGAATTGCTTGCGGCATCGGTCAAGTCGCCATCCGCCCGGTATGGCTGGGTGGTGCTCAGCAATTCACAAGACCGTGGCGGATTCGCTCAGGCGGATGTCGAACTGATCAAGATCCTCGGCGCGCAGACCGGGCGCATGTACGAGAACGGGTGCCTGTTCACGAGAATGCAGCAATATGCCGACGAACTCCAGGCCGGAATCATTGAGCGCGAGCGCGCTCGGCAAAGCCTTGCTGCCCAGTGTGAGGTCGCCAGGATACTCAACCAGACCACCCGCCTTGAAGACGCCGCACCGCGGATCCTCAGGGCGATATGCATCGAGCTCGGGTTTTCGGCTGCCACCTTGTGGTCCGTCGATCTTCGGGATCACGTACTCAAGTGCGTCGACGTTCACTGCGAATCGGACGAGCAGTGCGGCGATTTTGTCGCACAGTCGCGAGCCATGACACTGGCTCCGGGCATGGGCTTCCCGGGCACAGCCTGGGCAAGCGGATCACCGCACTGGTCCCAGGATCTTGAGGCAAGTACGGGTTTCGTGAGGGGACAAGCCGCACGCGATGCAGACCTTGTCTCCGGTGGTGCGGTCCCGATCATGGTCGGCGGTGCGGTGATCGGCGTGCTCGACGTGTTCAGTCGCGACCACCTTGAGCTGGATGTGCGCTTGGCCGACACCCTGGTGACGCTGGGCACCCAGATAGGCCAGTTTTTTGAACGCACTACCCAACATAGAAGAATTCTGCGGCTCACGCGCGTTTATGCAGTGCTGAGCGGTATCAATTCGGCAATCGTGCGCATTCACGATCGCGCGCAGTTGTTCAAGGAAGCCTGTCGCATCTCCGTCAACGAGGGTCAGTTCGGAATCGCTTGGATCGGTGATGTGGATCAGGCAACCGGGGAGGTGATTCCGGTGGCATGGGCGGGCGTGGATGACGCAATCGGTGCGGACAGGCTCTCGTTCCGACACGACGTCGCGGCCGGACAGGGCGCGGTGGGAGAGGCCCTGCGCACTGGGCAACCCTGTTTCATTGATGACCTGATCGCGCATCAACCGGTTGGCAAGCGACGTGAGGAGGCGCTGCGGCGTGGTTACCAGTCCTTGGTTGCACTCCCTTTGGTGGTTGGGGAAAAGGTGGTTGGCGTCATGGTCCTCTACGCCCATGAACGTGCGTTTTTCACCGATGAGGAACGCGCACTGCTGGAAGAGCTTTCCAATGATGTGTCGTTTGCGCTGGAATACATCGGCAAACAAAACCTCATTTCCTACCTGGCATACTACGACGCATTGACCGGTCTTCCGAATCGGGCACACCTGACCGACCGGCTCGGCGTGGCGCTGCAGGCGGTTCGTCACCATCCGGATGAGCGGATCGCTGTCGTGCTGTGGGACCTGAACCGTTTCAGTCGTATCAATGATACCTTTGGACGCCAAGTTGGAGACAATGTGTTGCGGGAAATGGCGCGGCGTCTCGCTCAGGCCTGGCCGGACAGGAGCGATGTAGCACGCATCACGTCCGACCAGTTCGCTGCCGTCATCAGCGGTCGGCATGAACTGGGCGACATTGCACGATTGATAGAGGGCACCGCCAGCGATGTGCTCGCACCACCGATGGCGGTCGGTGGACACGAACTGCGCATCGACGCGTCGGCCGGAATCGCCGTCAGCAATGGCATCGCCGACGCCGATGTGCTGATCCGCAACGCCGAGGCCGCGCTGCGTAAGGCGAAACGATCCGGAGCAAGGTATCTGTTCTACGACCCGGAAATGAACGCCCTGATCGCCGGCACGCTCATGCTCGAAAACAAGCTGCGGCTGGCACTCGAACGCGACGAATTCGTGCTTCACTATCAGCCCAAGATCAACAGCATGACCGGACGGGTGACAGGACTGGAGGCGCTCATCCGCTGGCATGATCCCGAGAATGGCATGGTGCCACCTGGGAGCTTCATCCCGCTGCTCGAGGAAACCGGGATGATTATTCAGGTCGGTACCTGGGTGATTCACCAGGCGCTTGCCGATGCCCGCCGCTGGCAGGCCGAGGGCGTCAGGCCGCCACGTATCGCTGTCAATGTTTCGCCATTGCAGCTGCAGCAGACCGACTTTGTCGACCGGGTCGAGCACGCGCTGAGCGCCGCCGGACGTGAGCACCCGGGACTCGATCTGGAGATCACGGAGAGTCTGATCATGACGGACATGGAGGGTACGATACGGAAGCTCTCGGACATCCAGCGCATGGGTGTCGAGATTGCGATTGATGACTTCGGCACCGGCTATTCGTCATTCGGATACCTGGCAAGACTACCGATCAA
>NZ_JAJNQM010000126.1:0-5195 GCF_022227785.1 Ectothiorhodospira lacustris
TGGGCGCCATGACCGAGTCCCCCATTCACCCGGGTCCGGGAAAGTCAGCATGAAACCACAATCTCAACGCTTCGTCAGTCGTATCACCCGTGACACCTTGGCATTGATCCTCGCCGGTGGGCGCGGTTCCCGCCTCAAGCAGCTGACCCTCTGGCGGGCCAAGCCGGCGGTGCCCTTCGGCGGCAAGTTCCGCATTATCGACTTTCCGCTTTCCAACTGTATCAATTCCGGGATCCGTCAGGTGGCGGTACTCACTCAGTACAAGTCCCATTCCCTGATTCAGCATATTCAGCGTGGCTGGGGGTTTTTGCGCGGCGAATTCGGTGAGTTCGTGGAACTGCTGCCGGCCCAGCAGCGTATCGAGACCTCCTGGTACGAGGGTACGGCGGATGCGGTCTACCAGAATCTGGACATCATCCGTGACCATAATCCCAGCTATGTGCTGATCCTGGCTGGTGACCACATCTACAAGATGGACTATGGCGACATGATTGCCTACCACGTCGAATCCGGTGCCGACATGACCGTAGGGTGCCTGGAGGTGGATCTGGAAACCGCCAAGGGATTCGGCGTGATGGCGGTGGACGGGGATGGTCGGGTGCGCCGGTTTGCGGAAAAGCCGTCGCAACCCCAGAGCATTCCCGACAATCCGGACAAGGCCCTGGCCTCCATGGGGATCTACGTCTTCAACACTCGCTTCCTGTTCGAGCAACTGATCAAGGATGCGGACACGCCCGGCTCCAGCCACGATTTCGGCAAGGACATCATCCCCAATGTGATCAAGTCCTACCGGGTGATGGCGTACCCCTTCCGGGACGTGCAGACCGGCTCTCAAGCCTATTGGCGCGACGTGGGCACCATCGATTCCTACTGGCAGGCCAATCTGGAACTGATCGGTGTGACGCCGGAACTGAACCTCTACGATATGGACTGGCCGATATGGACCTATCAGGAGCAGCTACCGCCGGCCAAGTTCGTGTTCGATGATGATGATCGCCGCGGCATGGCCGTGGATTCCATGGTGTCGGGGGGGTGCATCATTTCGGGAGCTCAGGTGCGGCATTCTCTGCTGTTTTCCAACGTGATCGTCAATTCCTACAGCCAGGTTACCAACTCCGTGGTCCTGCCCGATGTGGAGATCGGGCGGTATTGCCGGATTCACAAGGCCGTGATTGACAAGGGTTGTCGGATTCCCGAAGGCATGGTGGTCGGCGAAGACCCGGCAGAAGATGCCAAACACTTCCATGTCTCCCAAGGCGGCGTGACCGTGGTGACACCTGAAATGCTCGGTAATATCACCCGCTATGCCCGCTGATTCCCTCCGGAAGGACCCCGTGGCCCTCAGGCTGGTGCTGTGCTGGCACATGCACCAGCCCGAGTATCGCGAGGCAGGCACGGGGCGTTACGCCTTGCCCTGGACCTATCTGCATGCCATCAAGGACTATGTGGATATGGCCGCTCACCTTGAAGCGACGCCCGGCGCTCGGGCCGTGGTCAATTTTGCCCCGGTGCTGCTGGAGCAGATCAGGGATTATGCCGTTCAGGTGGCTGCCTTTCTGCAGCAGGGCAAACCCATCTCCGACCCGGTACTGGCCTTGCTGGGGGCACAGTCGGCTCCTGCCGGTGCCACCGAGCGCATGCAGTTGGCCGAAGCTTGCACGCGGGCCAATCGCAAGCGTCTGATCGAGCCCAATCCGGATTATCGAATGCTGGCCGACATGTTGCCCTGGCTGCGTCAGCAGCCGGATGCCGCGATCTATCTGGGGGATCAGTATTTTTTTGACCTGGTGACCTGGTATCACCTGATGTGGATGGGGGAAACGGTGCGCCGTTCCGATCCCCGTATCGAACCCTTGATGAAGCAGGGGCGGAATTTTACCCCCGGGCAGCGCCGGATGCTGATGGAAGTCATCGGCGAACTGTTGGGGGAAGTGATTGCCCGCTATCGGCGCCTGGCCCATACGGGGCAGGTGGAGTTGTCTTTCACTCCGTATGCCCATCCCATCATGCCGCTGTTGCTGGACCTGACATCCGCGCGGGAAGCGGTCCCGGAAACGGCACTGCCCGAGGCGCCATTCTATCCGGGTGGGGATGAGCGGGTACGCTGGCATGTTGCCCGTGGCATGGCCGTGTTCGAGGAACATTTCGGTCTGCGGCCTGCCGGCTGCTGGCCTTCGGAAGGTGGAGTCAGCGATGCAACCCTGCGGTTATTAGCACAGGAAGGTATCCGATGGGCAGCTTCCGGTGAAGGGGTGCTGGTGAATTCCCTGCGCGCATCGTCCGGGCCGCAGCCCCCGGCAGCGAGTCGCTCCTGGCTGTATCGTCCCTATCGCTATGATGCCGAATCCTTGGCGGTTTTTTTCCGGGATGATGGTCTGTCCGATTCCATCGGCTTTCGTTACGCGGACTGGCATGGCGATGATGCCGTTGCCGACTTCATTCATCAGCTGGAGCAGATCGCCGAGCAGTTGGCCCGTACCCGTCGGCCCGGTGATCCGACGCCGGTGGTGTCCGTCATTCTCGATGGCGAAAATGCCTGGGAATACTATCCCAACAATGCCTTCTACTTTCTTTCCGCCCTGTACCCCAGGTTGGTGGATCATCCGGCCATCGAACTCACGACCTTCAGCGAAGCCCTTGATGAGGGAGGACCGCCCTTGTCGGCATTGTCGCGGGTGGTGGCCGGTAGCTGGGTCTATGGTAACTTCGAAACCTGGATCGGATCCGCGGACAAGAATCGGGGTTGGGACATGCTGATCGATGCCAAGGTCCAGGTGGATCGGGTCTTGGCGGAGGGCCGGTTGACGCCGGCTGAAGAAGCCGCCGTGCTTGATCAGCTGGCGGTCTGTGAGGGCTCTGACTGGTGCTGGTGGTTCGGTGACTATAATCCTTCGTCAGCGGTGGGTCTGTTCGAGCGTCTCTATCGCCAGCACCTGACCCGCCTGTACTTGCTCATGGGCGCTCCTCCCCCTGGTTACTTGTCGCATGCCGTGAGCCGGGGTAGCGGGGAACCGGTCGCAGGCGGCGTCATGCGGACCGGTCAGAAAACCGTATGAAGATGGTTCAAGGTTCTCCTGTTGTCGGTCCAGGCACTTCCGTGCCGCCGGCTGGAGTCAGTCACAATGGACGGAGGCAACGTGTCCGAAACCGTTCCTGAAGCCCGGTCATTTCTGGACCGGCGCCGTGCCGGCATACTGCTGCACCCCACTTCGCTTCCAGGAACCGCCGAGCAGGGCACTCTGGGGCATGAAGCCCATCGGTTCATCGAGTTTCTTGAGGCCTGTGGTGTGACTGTCTGGCAGGTTCTGCCCCTGAATCAGCCGCATGCCGGCGGATCGCCCTATCAGTGCATGTCGGTCCATGCCGGCCATACCGGTCTGATCTGCCTGGATGAATTGCACCATCGGGGCTGGTTGTCCGAAGCATCCTCCAAGTATCGGGAACAGGGGCTGAGAAATCCCTATGGCTGCCCTGCGCTGCAGGAGGCCAGGGTGGGTTTTGAGGCCCATGCCGACCCCGATGAACGGGCCGGATTTGCCGCGTTCAAGTCACATCATGCGTACTGGCTGGAAGACTATGTGCTTTATCTGGGTCTGAAGGCCGAGCAGGGGCAGGCGCCTTGGTGGGAATGGCCCGTGCCCTTGCGTGACCGGGAGGATAAGGCCCTGGAGACGGCCAGGCAACGGCTTGAAAGGGTGCTGGAACAATACCGTTTTGAGCAATTCCTGTTCTATGGCCAGCTTCGGGCAGTGAAGCAGCACGCCAACCGCAGAGGGATTCTGCTGTTCGGGGACATGCCCATCTTCGTGGCCAGCGACAGTGCTGATGTTTGGACCCATCGCCGGCTCTTTGATCTGGACGCACAGGGGCTTCCCAACTGTGTGGCCGGCGTGCCCCCTGACTATTTTTCGGCCACGGGGCAGCGCTGGGGAAATCCTCACTATCACTGGCGGAACATGGCGACTGAAGGGTTCCAGTGGTGGATTGAGCGCATCAGTGCCGCCCTGGAAATGGTTGACCTGATTCGCATCGATCATTTCCGGGGGTTTGAGGCCTACTGGTCGATTCCGGCCGACGAGGAGACCGCGATCAACGGTCATTGGGTGCCGGCGCCGGGCAAGGCCCTGTTCGACACCCTGCGGGAACGGTTCGGTACGTTGCCTTTGGTGGCGGAGGATCTTGGCGTGATCACCCCCGAGGTGGAGGCCTTGAGGGATCAGAACGGCTTGCCGGGGATGAAGATCCTGCAGTTTGCCTTTGAAGGCGGTGCTGCCAATCCCTATCTGCCCCATCATCACGAGGAAAACTCGGTGGTGTATACGGGTACTCACGATAACGACACGACGCTGGGCTGGTACGCCGGCTGTGACGCGGCGCTGCAGTCCCGGGTGAGGGAATATCTTGGGTATCCCGATGAGTCCATGCCATGGCCCCTGGTACGCAGTGCGCTGGCCTCGGTGGCGCGCCTGGCCGTCCTGCCGATGCAGGACGTACTGGAACTGGATGGTTGTCATCGCATGAACACCCCCGGCACCCAGGAGGGTAACTGGCGCTGGCGTTTCTCCTGGGACCAAGTGCCCGACACCCTGGCCGGACACCTTCGGCACATGATGACGCTCTATGGGCGAGAGTGATCCGGGATCGAGTGGTTTATGGTTGTTCCCTCTTTGAGCAGACCACCGATGATGTCTTCCGGCTGTGGGTGGCTAAACAGGAAGCCTTGCCCTCGTGTACAGCGGTGGCTGATGAGAAAATCCCGTTGCGCCGGAGTTTCCACGCCTTCCGCGACGACATCCAGACCCAGATTGAGGCCCAGCCCGATCATGGCATCGACGATGGCTGCGGCTTGCCTGCGTCGTGACGGGTCCCGCTCCAGCCCCGCAATGAAGGACTGATCGATCTTCAGCCCATGGACCGGCAGGTTGCTCAGATAGCTCATGGAGGCGTAGCCCGTCCCGAAATCATCCAGGGACAAGGTAAATCCGACCGCTTTCAATTCCGACAGGATGACCTTCGCGTCATCCATGGAGCGCATGGCAGTGCTTTCGGTAATCTCGAACTCCAGCAAGCCGGGGTCGACCTGGTAATGCGACATCGTTGCACGGATATCGGCAACCAGTTCCTGCTTGTAGAGTTCCTGCGTGGTCAGATTGATGGCAACGGGCACGATGGGAATGCCGGCTTCGCGCCAGCGC
>NZ_JAJNQM010000127.1:0-5055 GCF_022227785.1 Ectothiorhodospira lacustris
CTAGACGGGCGGCCTCTACCGCCACCGCCATGGTGGCCACGCCGATGTTGTAGTAGCTCGAACCCACATTGGCGGCGGAACCGGCACCCAGGCCCGGCTCGACCACGTGGGTGACGATGTCCTGGATCACCGCCGGCTCCCGGCCGGAGGCCACCGCCTCGAAGCGCTTGACGCCGTTCATGTGGTTGCCCCCCACGTTGCGGGCGTCGGTCTCGGACAGCCACACCACGGAGAGGATGTTCTGGGGACGGATGCCGTTGCGAATGGCCTCGCGCACGGACACCTGCTGACCGCCGCCGGCACCCCAGATGATCACGTGGTCGGGTCGGTAACGGCGCACATCGGACCAGGTGGCGGACTGTTCGGCGCCCGGGCTGGGATAACCGAAGCTGCGCAGCTGGAAGCCCTTCTGCTGGGCCAGCTCCTGCAGCACCGGCAACGGTTCACGACCAAAGGGCGAGTCGATGTGTACCAGGGCGATGCGCTTGTTGGTCAGGCCGCCCTGATGGCGCTCGATGTAGTCCGCCAGCAGCGTGGCCTGGGACCAGTAGGTGGCCATCATGGGAAAGACGAAGGGGAAGGTCTCGCCGTCGGAGGCATCGCCGCGCCCGTGCAGGGCGGTGATCATCACCACTTCATCCCGCAGCACCCGATTCACCGCCGCCCGGGATACCGGCGTGCTGAAGAAGTCCACCAGCACGGCGCCCTCGCGCCGGGCCCGGTTGTAGGCCTCCAGACCCCGCTGGGGCTCGTTGGCGGTATCACGGATGATGGTCTCGATGGGGTGACCCTCGACGCCGCCGGTCTCGTTGATCAGGCGCAGGTAGTCCTGCTGGCCCTGGTTGTACTCGCTGGAGACGAAGGTGTAGACGGCGGTGAAGTCCTGCAACAGGGCGAACTTGATCGGTTCCTTGTCGGCACTGGCGGTCCCTCCCACCGCCAGGGCCACGGCACCGGCCACCCCGGCCAGCCCTTTGAGCAATGTCTTCATGGCATACTCCTCATTATGATCATCTGGCCCGATGGGGCCTGGTTGATATCAGCTCTGGGTATGACGGAACGGCCAGACCAGGAAGTATTTGCGGATGTTGTCGTAGATCTTGGCCAGTCCCAGGGGCTCGAACAGAATCACACCGATGATCAGTGCCCCGTAGACCATCAATGGAATGTGCGACAGCAGGTTGAAGGAGATGGGAATCAGGTCGAACTGGGCCACGAAGGCCAGCAGGTTGGTGAGCACAATGGGCAGTAGCAGGACAAACCCGGCCCCCAGATAGGCGCCGATGACGCTGCCAAGCCCCCCCACCAGCACCATCGCCACCAGCTGGATGGAGACGTTGAACCCGAACTGCTCCGGGGTCACCGCCTGGTAGTAGCAAAATGCCAGCACCGCACCGGTCACGCCGCCCAGGAAGGAGCTGGCGAAGAAGGCCAGCAGCTTGTACCTGAGCGGGTTGACGCCGATCACCGAGGCGGCAAAATCCTTGTCCCGCACCGCCACCAGGGCACGCCCGAAGCTGCTGCGCTTGATGTTCATGATCAGCAGCGTCACCACCACCGTCCACAGCAGGGCCGTGTAGTAGAGGGCACCATCGCTCTGCAGCGGGACGAACAGGAAGGTCACGTCGGGAGTGCTCAGGGTGGCCTGGGCACCGCCGGAGATGGCCGGCACGTTGATGATGGTCCACTCCACCAGGTACTGCATGGCCAGGGTGGCCATCACCAGGTACAGCCCCTTCACCCGCAGGGCCGCCGCCCCGAACAGGCAACCGATCAGGGCCGCCATCAGGCCGGCACCCAGCAAGGCCAGTTCGAAGGGCACCCCGGCTCGTGTCAGATGAATGCTGGTATAGGCCCCGATGGCCATCACTGCGGCAAAGCCGAAGTGCAGCTGGCCGGCAATGCCCATCAGCAAGGTCAGGGACAGGGCCGCCGCGGTCCAGATCAGCCAGGGCAGCATGTAGCTGGTCAGGTAGAGGTCGGAGAGCAGGAACGGGGCCGCCAGTGCCAGCAGCAACAGTCCCTGGATGATCCGCCGGTCGGCGGTCACGGGCCAGAGGGCACGCGCCGACTCGTAACGGGTATGGTGAATGCCGGACAGTCGATAGAACATGGCGCTTAGACCCTCTCGATGTCTTCACGGCCGAAGATGCCGTGGGGACGGAACATGATGGTGAGCAGGATGATCAGGGAGGTGACCACGTCGCGGGTGCCGCCACCCACCAGCGGGTCCACGTAACCAGGGATCACGCTGCCCAGGATGCCGACGATGAGACCGGCGACGAGAACGCCGTAGATGCTGTCCAGACCGCCCAGGATGACCACGGCCACGGCCGGGAACAGCAAGGCCGTCAGGGTCCAGTCGACCCCCTGTACCGAGCCCCACATGGCCCCGGCGGCCACCGCGGAGATCCCTGCCAGCCCCCAGGAGACGGCCACCGCCCGCTCCACGGAGATGCCCACGGACCAGCTGGAGATGTGGTTGTCGGACACCGCCCGCAGCTTGGTGCCCAGGCGGGTGCGGAAGAACAGCAGGGACAGGCCCACCATGGCCGCGCCGATGAGGCCGCCCACCAGATACTCCCGGTTGATGAACACGTCACCGATGATGATGGGCATCATGTCCAGGCCCAGGTCCAGGCTCTTGGGCGCCGCCCCCAGCAGGCCGGGGCCGATGCCCCGCAACAGGCTCTCCAGACCCAGGGTGAGCATGACCACCATGATGATGGGCTGACCCACCATCTTGCGCAGCAAGAAGCGCTCGGCGAGCATGCCGAACAGGAACATGCCCACCAGGGCCAGGAAAACGGCCACCAGAATGGGCGTGCCCAGCAGGCCGGCAAAGATCCACACCAGATAGGCGGCGATCATCACCATGGCCCCCTGGGCCAGGTTGGGCACCCCGGAGGACTTGTAGATGAGCACAATGCCCAGGGCCACCAGGCTGTACATGAGCCCGGTCAGCGCCCCGTTGATGGTCAATTCGATCAGGAACTGGAAATCCATGGATCACACCTCCTCCGCCAGCCGGGCACCGACCACGTCCGCCACCGCCAGGTGGCGCTTGAGGGTGCCGGACTCGCCGGTTTCGTAACTGATTTTTGCCTCGAACTCGATGGCGCTGCGGCCGTCGTAGAGGGACTCGATGATGGGGGCGTAATGGGCGTCGATGACCTTGCGCCGCAGCTTGCGGGTTCGGGTCACCTCGCCGTCGTCCGGGTCGAACTCCTTGTGCAGGTTGACGAAGCGCCGAATCTCCAGGGCATCGGGCAGTACCGCGTTCACATGGGCCACTTCCTTGCGCACCAGTTCGTAGACCTGAGGCTTCTGGGACAGGTCGGCAAAGGAGGTGTAGGCCACCCCGTTCTCCTCCGCCCAGTGCCCCACCGCGTCGATGTCGATGACGATCAGGGCGGCCAGATAGTCACGATCCTTGCCCAGGATGCAGGCATCCTTGATGTAGTGACTGAACTTGAGACGGTTCTCCACGTAGGTGGGGATGAACCGCTCGCCGGCCCGGGTATGGACCACCTCGGACACCCGGCCCAGTACCACCAGCTGCCCGTCCTCCTCCAGATAACCCGCATCTCCGGTATGCATCCAGCCGTCCTGGAGGGTCTCGGCGGTAGCCTCGGGGTTGTTGAAGTAACCATCAAAGATGTTGTCGGAACGCACCAGGATCTCGCCGTCGTCGCTGATCTTCAGCGCCACCCCCGGGAAAGGCCGCCCCGCAGTGTGCAGGCTGATGGAATCCGGTGGCTGGGCCACGCACAGGGCACAGTTCTCGGTCTGGCCGTAGAACTGGCGCAGGTTGAGGCCCAGGGCGCGGAAGAACAGGAACACGTCCTCCCCCATGGCCTCGCCGGCGGTATAGGGTCGCTCCACCCGGGCCAGTCCCAACTGATCCTTGAGGGGTCCGAAGATCAGCACTTCCCCCACGGCGCGCCAGAAACGCTCGGCCGCCGTGGGCGCCTGACCGGCCAGCCGACGCCGTTCCAGTTCCACCGCAAAGGGCATGAAATGGTGATAGAGGCGACGCTTGAGACCGGTGGATTCATTGATGCCCACCTGGATGCGGGTCAGCATGTTGGACCAGGCCCGGGGCGAACCGAAGTACAGGGTGGGGGCGATTTCCCGCAGATCGTGCAGGGCGGTTTCCTGACGCTCGGGGATGTTGACGCAGAACCGTAATACCAGGGCGGCACCGATGGTAAAGATGAAGTCACCCACCCAGGCCATGGGCAGGTAGGCCATGTGCACCTCGCCTTCGCGGAAATAGCCGGCCTGCGAGGCATTGCGCACCCCCGAGAGGATATGACCATGCTTGAGGGGAATGCCCTTGGGGGCGCCGGTGGTACCCGAGGAATGCAGCAGTACCGCCGTGTCATGGACCGAGGGCCGGGACTGCAGGTCCTGGGCCAGGTTCGACTCCCGTTCCAGCCGGGCACGCCCCCGGGCCAGCAGATCTCCCAGGGCCAGCGCCCCTCGAGGTTCCTTGTCCTTGAGCCCCCGGGGATCATCGAACAGGATGTGATCCAGATGGCCGTAGCCGGCAACGCGGATACCCAGCAGCTTGTCCACCTGCTCCTGGTCCTCCACCAGGGCGCAGCGGATGGACTCCGCCTCCATCTGGGCCTGGATTTCCTGCGGATTGGTGTCCGGATAGGCCGGGGACGGCACGGCCCGCAGGGTCACCGCCGCCAGCATGCCGAAATACAGTGCCGGCCGGTTGTCACCCACCACCAGGATTCGATCCCCCGGACCCACCCCCAGTGTCTCCAGACCCGCGGCCAGAGCCATGACCCGTTCCAGGTAATCCCGCCAGGTATATTCCTGCCAGATGCCCCGGTCCCGCTCCCGCAGGGCGATCTGGTCGGCATGGTCACGGGCATTGTTCACCAGTTGCCGGATCAGGTGGTCCTTATCCTGCCAGCCGGGGTGCATGGCCCTGGAGGTCTCCAGGTTCTGATGTATCTTTTCAGGCAGCATCTTTGACCTTCCCGATATAGGCCGTGACGACGGCAGGATCATTGATGGCTTCGCGGGTGGGGCCTT
>NZ_JAJNQM010000128.1:0-5036 GCF_022227785.1 Ectothiorhodospira lacustris
GTGATCGGAGTTAAATAGTTTTGCCATTCTTTGCGCCCCGGCTAGTTCGCTCTTTAGGCTTGAGTTTTTATAGCCTATTGAGAAGGTTCGGAGTGGGCGGCTTTGTTTTTCCTGAATCAGAGACAAAAGAACAGCGGAATCCACGCCACCGGAAAGAAATAAGCCATATGGTACATCAGATCTGATGTGCTCATTGATGACTAAATCCATAAGTGGGGTGAATATTTCGCAAGCCTCATTCTGCGTAATTTTTCTTGTTTTTATCGAAGATGGGCTCCAGTATTTTATTGGATGTATATTCAATTTTTTGTCTATGGTGATGATCTCTCCTGGGAGCGCTCTTTTGATTCCGGAGAAGATTGTATCTCTTCCTGTATTGAATTGGTTTTGCAAATACTGGATGAGTGAATTCTCGTTTATTTTTACGTTATTTCCGAGTATTGGCCTGAGGGCTTTTAATTCAGATGCGAAGGCGATCCCTTCAGGTAGTTCAGCATAATATAAAGGTTTCATTCCGAGTCGATCTCGAGCAAGGATCAGTCGAGATTCTTTGTGATCATATATGGCGAAAGAGAACATCCCGTGCAGCTGATTTATTCCGTTTGTTCCATGTCTCAAATATGTCTGCAGGATGGTTTCTGAATCGGAGTTTGTGGTGAATTGTATGCCTTCTCTGGATAGGTTTTCTTTGATTTCAATATAGTTGTATATCTCGCCATTTGCGACTACGGCGGCGCGATTGTCCGGTGTGGCAATGGGCTGATGTCCTGATTCAAGGTCAATAATCGCAAGTCTGGTATGACCCAATGTGATATTATCGGAGGACCATGTTCCTCTGTCATCAGGTCCTCTGTGATTCAGTCGGTCAAGAATTTGATTGGTTTTAGATTTGCTGATATTTCTTGATCTTGAAATAAAGCCTGCAATGCCGCACATCAAATTTTCCTTCTAGCTTGAAATTTATCGCGTAAGTATCATGTGTCACTATGTATTTTTGATGGGTTCAGTTTCATGATTCTCATGTAGTTGTTGACGCTATTCTCCAAGGTGTAATTCTCTACAGCTTTTTGTAGGTCTTCGGCTTTGATCGGTTTGTCTAAGGTATTGATTATGGCATGGCTCATATAATCTATGTCATTTATAGGTATGAGCATTCCATATTTTCCATTGCCCAATAATTCACTGGGGCCTGATGGGCAGTCTGTTGAAATGACTGGTATGCCTAATGCCATTGCTTCGGTAAGTACATTAGGCGACCCTTCCCATAGAGAGGAAAGCACAAATAAGTCGGCACGGGATATCCATGCATAAGGGTTTTTTACAAAGCCGGGTAAAAAAACGTCATTAGCAATACCTAGTTCTTCTGCTTGCTTAAGTAGGCGTTCACGCCTTCTGCCGTCTCCTAATATGATTAAACGCATTGGGCGTTTTGCGCGTGCATTTGCAAAAGCGGAAATAAGCATGGAGAAGTTTTTCTGGCGACCTAATCGGCCTGCGCCAAGAATTACCGGTTTATCATGGTTTGTTAACCAAGGGTGATCTAATTCTTCCTGGGCTTTTTTGAATAAATCCGAGGTAATGACTGGGTTCGGTGCAACGTGAATGCGTTCAATATTTGGTTTTGAAATTTTATAAATATCATCTGCCACTCCCCTGGATACAGCAATTATTCCGTCAGCATTCCGATATATTGTTCGTGATATCCAGGCAGACCAGTAGCGCCGTATAATATTGCGATACATCATTTGTTGGGTTGTGTTCACTACGGCACGAATGTAAAGCTTTGACTGTTTGCCCGATCTTTTCCATGCGTGCGTAGCTATTATGTCGCAATCTTCTTTTGCGCTAAGTATGGCTTTTGGTTGTGTATTAATTATATATTTTGTGAAGGATTTTATGATTTTAATTTTGTTTTTCTCTTGAAGTTTTATAAGCTTAATGGGTTCAGTTAAGTCTTTAAGGAATTCTGAATGGCTGTGATTGACGATAAAATCAACGGGTATCCCTCGCTTACTTAGTCCGCACGCAAGGTTAACCAGCATTCGTTCTACTCCGCCATTGTCGAAGTAAGGTGCGAATATTGCGACTTTATTATTTATGTTATGCAAGATTTTTCTCGAAAAATTATTATATCTTTAGGTTTTCTGATGTTTATTTTTTAATGCTGAGTTTATTGCATTTTCCCACATGCTGTATATTATTTTTGGGTTGAATTTTTTTTTAGTTTTTTGTTTTGCATTGTGAGAAAGCTGTTTGCGTAACTCCTCGCTTTTTATTAGTTTTTCAATGTTTTTGGCTAGATCTGAATAGCTTTCCTGTTTTATTAATAGTCCGTTGATTTTGTGGTCAATAATGTCTCTAGGGCCGGTTTCGCAATCAGTTGCAATGCATGCACAGCCCGCAGTCATTGCTTCTAGTAAGGCGTTAGGAAACCCTTCATAGCGTGAGCTTAATATGAATATTTCAGCTCGGAGATACCATTCGCCGATATTTCCCACTGGACCAGGTAGGTGTATTCTATTCTCAGATTGTAGGTTGAGTATGATTTCTTCAATTTTAATCCTGTGCTTGTTTTTTTTTTCTTTAGGCTTGTATCCTAGGATTACTAAATCCCACTCAGGGTGTCTTTGCGATATTTTTTGGAATGCTTCAAGTAATATATCGAGTCCTTTTTGATGTGTTTTTGACCCTACAGCTAGAAGTAGTTTTCGAGATTTTGGGATTATCCTGTCAGGATGTATGATTGGTTCAAACGTATCTGGAGGCCAATGTACGGCATTTGGTATGACGTGAATATTTTTGGCGCCCGTGTTTTTTTCTATCCATATCTTGCCTTTGTATGTTTGAGCTATATGCGCATCAGCGAATCTATATAGTAATTTTCTAAGTATCCCCCATCGGATTGATAATTTCTTTCTCCCTGGGAAATTTCTTTCAGATACTATTGTGGCAACTGGAAGGCCTGCTGCACTAATTATTGCCATGATTGATGGTTTTGACATCATTCCAATAATGAAGTCAGGTTTCTCTTTTTTTAGCTGCTTTCGTAAGAATATAATCCTTCTTATTTCTTTAAATGTTTTTATTCTTTTTAATGATTCTTCAATCCAGATTCTTTTGATGCATGGGTCTACGGTGTACAGGTCTTTTTGGGGTTGGTCTACTGTAATTAATAGTATATTATAATTTAGTTTTATTAGGTGTTTGGTTAGGTTAGTAGTGACTCTCTCCGCCCCCCCTGGTGCTAGGTTATTTATCAGTATGGCTGCTGTTTTTTTTTGCATATTTATTTGATCTGAATTGTTTTGATTTGTTGAAATATATGTTTATATTTTGTGCTGGAGTTTTTAATTATTTTATTTTATTTTATTTGCCGTCTCTTGGTGGCTTTTTCTGTCTAGAGGTATGAGGCGCCCAAGAGTTGCTTGTCCCTCCCCTTTGTAGTTTCCGTTTCTTGGGTAAAATGTTAGTTCTCCAAATTTTATCTTATTGTCAATTGAATAAAGGTCTACTCTTACATATTTAAATCCGGTTGATAATGTTTTGGCAATGTATAGCATTTCTTCCCAATGCTTGGGCTTTGAAAATCTGTCTCCGGGTTGAAAGTGATTGCTTAACTGTATTTTTGTTGCGCATCCATTAGGGTCTATTATTTGTTCATAGGCTGTACGATGCTTTCTGTTGTATATATATTGCAAAAAAATAACATTTCCATCGCTGCAGTGAAACTTGTAATCGTCAACGCTGCTTGTGGGGTCACCTAATAGTTTTTCGGCAAATGCCTGTGGCTGTATGTGCTGGTAACACCACTCACCCTTGTTGATTCCATACTTTCTATTGAGGCTTTTTGAAATCTCTACTCGTGTTTTTTCTAGATCAAAAGAGTTGCGATCGTGAATAATCCACACTGATCCAGAGTCATGGTTGGTTTTAATGACAAATTGATCTGGTAGGATTGAAAAGTCAATGTCCCTGGAGTTGTTCCAAGTTGCATAAATAGGCGTGAGGTATGATTCGCCAATTTTTTTAGCAATAAATTCCCGCACCGCGAGTTTGTCTGAACATGTAATGATTTTTGGTTGTTGATCAAAAATCATCAGCCATTTTATTTTGTTGTTGAAGTCTTCTCCCTCGAAAATATTAGGAGGGCAACCCAGTGTATCCCATGTTTTTTTGAAAATTGATTTGTAATTTTTTAGTTGTTGTGGCGGTATTCTTAAGCGATCCTTGTGAAAATGCCAGAGGCAGTTATGAATTATGCTGTTGATTGGTCTTTTGATGTGCATGATGGGTTTTGGTCTCTTGCTGTTTTTTTGGTCTCTTGCTGTTTGTGTTGTTATTGTTGAAATTTAAGGGTTGAGTGGTAGTGGTAATTTATGGTGTAATTGCTTCGGTTGTTTTGGGGGGTGCCTGAATACAGTTTTCTTTGATCAAGTATGTTAGTTTTATTCTTTTTTCTATGGTCATTGTGGTCTGGGGTTTTGTTTTTTTTGTATTTAGTGGAAAGTCTTTTTCTATCGCGTCATGATCTTTTTCATGCCATGCAATAATGCAGGGGCTGCTGTGTCTTCCTGAGTTTTCTAGTTGCTTTAATGATGTTGGGTAATGAGGGGTTGCAGCAATTGTGTCTGGTAGATATCTGGTGATCTGTGCGGGTGGCAGATATCTGTGATGGGAGAGTACAATTAGGCTGCCTCCTCCTGAGTAACCCGCTTCCAGCATTGATTCTGCATATTCTGCGTATGGGAGGAATTCGCTGCATCTTCTTTCACTGCAATCTGTGTTGTTTGATTTGTAAATCGCCCTTGGTCCAAAGCTGGCCGCTGATATTGCTGTGATTATTGTCGTGGCAATGATGAATTTTTTTGCGGCAGCTGTTGTATTTTTGGATTTGGGTAGTCTGCAGATAAGCCATACGGGTAATAGACACAAGAAAAATAAGTGGTGTGGTGCTATACGGGTAGCTTGTGTTGCTAATATGTATATTATGATTAAGGTCAGTGCAATGCCGATAGTGTTTCGTATTAATGTCAGGT
>NZ_JAJNQM010000129.1:0-4680 GCF_022227785.1 Ectothiorhodospira lacustris
TCCGTTGAGACACGCGGGTCTCTCTCGTTGCCGGAGGTTCGGGCCTTCACCGTGTCTCACCCATTACGGTGAGCATTTGGCTACTATGCCGTCTGCCGAATCACGATTCCGAAAAATACGGACAAAATAGGTATCTGATTGGCCATGAATCCAATTTTGAATCGGGGTCAAATAGCCCATGCTGACCCATACCCCCCTCATCTCCCTTGAAGATGAGGGGGGCAACGTCATCACCGCCCCAGCCGCTCCAGAAGGAACGATTCCAGCGCCGCCATGGGGACCATGGTGGCCTCCGCGTCCCGGCGGCCCTTGTACTCCACCTCGCCCGCATCCAGGCCCCGTTCGCCCAGCACGATCCGGTGCGGGATGCCGATCAGCTCCATATCCGCGAACATGACCCCGGGCCGGGCGTTGCGGTCGTCCATGAGCACGTCGATGCCGGCTGCCTGCAGGCGCTGGTACAGGTCCTCGGCGGCCTCCCGCAGACGCTGGGACTTGTGGGCGTTGATGGGGCACAGGGCCACCTGGAAGGGGGCCAGGGCGGCGGGCCAGATGATGCCCCGGTCGTCATGGTTCTGCTCGATGGCCGCGGCCACCACCCGGGAGACGCCGATGCCGTAGCAGCCCATGGTGATCACCAGGGAACGTCCCTGCTCGTCCAGCACCGTGGCATTCATGGCCTTGCTGTATTTTTCCCCCAGCTGGAAGATGTGGCCCACCTCGATGCCCCGACGGATCTCCAGGGTGCCTCGGCCGTCCGGACTGGGGTCACCGGCCGTCACGTTGCGCAGATCCGCCACCATGGGCAGGGGTACGTCCCGTTCCCAGTTGATACCGAACAGATGCTTGCCTTCCTGGTTGGCGCCGGCGGCAAAGTCGCTCATCACCGCCACCGATCGGTCCACGATGCAGGGGATGGGCAGGTTGACGGGACCCAGGGAACCGGGACCGGCGCCGATCACGGCACGGATCTCCGCCTCGCTGGCCATGCGCAGGGGGGAGGCCACCTGGGGCAGCTTTTCCGCCTTGAGGGCATTGAGTTCATGGTCGCCGCGCACCACCAGGGCGATGAGCTGGGTGGCGGTTTCTTCCGAGGCGGCCACCACCAGGGTCTTGATGGTCCGTTCGACGGGCAGGTCGTGGCCGTCGACCAGTTCCTGGATGGTGCGCACGTTGGGGGTGTCCACCATGCGCATGTCTTCGGTGGGGGCGGGGCGTTCCCGGATCGGAGTCACTGCCTCGGCCAGTTCCACGTTGGCGGCATAGTCGCTGCTGTCGGAGAAGGCGATGTCATCCTCGCCGGAGTCCGCAAGGACATGGAACTCGTGGGACTTGCTGCCGCCGATGGAGCCGGTGTCCGCGTGCACGGCACGAAAATCCAGGCCGCAGCGCTGGAAGATGCGTGAGTAGGCGGCATGCATCAGGTCATAGGTCTGCTGCAGGCTTTCGGCATCGGCGTGGAAGGAATAGGCGTCCTTCATCAGGAATTCCCGAGCCCGCATGATGCCGAAGCGGGGGCGGATCTCATCCCGGAACTTGGTCTGGATCTGGTAATAGTTCACCGGCAGCTGGCGATAGCTGTTCACCTCCCGCCGCACCAGATCGGTGATCACCTCTTCGTGGGTGGGGCCGAAGCAGAACTCACGGTCATGGCGGTCCCGCAGGCGCAGCAGCTCATGTCCATACTGCTCCCAGCGTCCCGATTCCTGCCACAGCTCTGCCGGCTGCACCGCCGGCATCAGCACTTCCAGGGCGCCGGCCCGGTTCATCTCCTCACGCACGATGGCCTCCACCTTGCGCAGCACCCGCAGTCCCAGGGGCATCCAGGTATACAGGCCGGAGGCCAGACGGCGCACGTAACCGGCCCGCAGCATGAGCTGGTGGCTGATGACCTCGGCGTCGGCGGGGGTCTCTTTGAGGGTGGCCAGGGGAAACTGGGATACGCGCATGCGGGGATGTCCGGGTCGTGATCTGTGGAGAAGGAATGGGCTCAATTTACCATGAACGGCAGGCCGGATGATTTTCCCATGGCCGTGACCGCCGGTTCGAGATGCCCGCCTTTTGATGACGCTCAATCCATGATAAATTAGCGAAAACTAATATTCCATGGGCCCTCGGCATGATGCCCGAAGGCCCGATCCTCACGGAGACCGCGTCATGATCCACTCAGGCCTGCACCGGCTGCTCGCCGGCATGCTCATCTTCTGGGCCGCATCCGCCTTGGCCGGCCCGGATCCGGTCACCGTCACCGCCACCCGTCACGTCCTGCCCGCCGAGCAGGTCTTCGATGGCCGGGTGGAAGCGGTCCAGCAGGCCACGGTCTCAGCCCAGACCAGCGGTCGGGTCATGGAGGTCCTCTATGATGTGGACGACTTCGTGGATGCGGGGTCGATCATCATCCGTCTGCGGGACACCGAGCAGCGCGCCCGCCTGGACCAGGCCGAAGCCGGGCTGCGGGAGGCCCAGGCCCGTTTCAACGAGGCCCGGGCCGAATTTGAGCGGGCGCAGGGCATCTTCGAGCGTCAGCTCATCTCCCGCGCCGAGATGGATCGGGTCACCGCTACCCTGGAGGCGGCTCGCGCCCGCTTGGAGTCCGCCCGTGCGGCCCGTGCCGGCGCTCAGGAGGCGCTGGAGCACGCCTTGGTACGCGCCCCCTATGCGGGCATCGTCACCCAGCGTCACGTGGAGGTGGGGGAGAGCGTCAGTCCCGGGCAGCCGCTGCTGTCCGGCATCTCCCTGGAGTTTCTGCGGGTTACCACGCAGGTCCCTCAGCGCTTCATCAATCCGGTGCGCCGACATCAAACCGCCCGGATCCTGCTGGAAGATCAGCCGGCGGTGGTGGTGGAACGCCTCACCTTCTTCCCCTATGCCGATCCTGCCACCGGCAGTTTCCGGGTTCGCGCCGAATTGCCTGATCGCACCCCCGGCCTGTTCCCGGGCATGTTCGTGAAGGTGGCCTTCACCGTGGGCGAGCGGGAGACCCTGCTGGTGCCGGCCGCGGCGGTGTTACAGCGCAGCGAGGTCTCGGCGGTCTATGTGGTGGATGACCAGGGCCGTATCAGCCTGCGCCAGGTGCGCACGGGTCGGACGGAGGGTGACGGGCAGGTGGCCATCCTGGCCGGCCTATCCGAAGGCGAGCAGGTGGCCCTGGATCCCGTCGTCGCCGGCGTGGCCCTCAAGACCCGGCAGCGGGAGGCGGCACGATGAACGGGGCTGCAAAGGACACCGGTGCCATGGGGGTCTCCGGGCGTATCGCCAAGGCCTTCCTGACCTCCCAGATCACGCCGCTACTGGCCCTGGTGGCCCTGCTGATGGGGCTGTTCGCCGTCCTGGTGACGCCCCGCGAGGAAGAGCCCCAGATCAATGTCACCATGGCCAACGTGTTCATTCCCTTCCCCGGTGCCTCGGCGGAAGAGGTGGAGCAACTGGTGAGCATCCCGGCCCAACAGGTGCTGTCGGAGATCGAGGGCCTGGAGCATGTCTACTCGGTGTCCCAGCCCGGTCTGTCGGTGATCACGGTTCAGTATCAGGTGGGCGAGCCCCGTACCGATGCCATCGTGCGGCTCTACAATCAGGTCTTTTCCAATCAGGACTGGTTACCCCAGGGGCTGGGGGTGGGACAGCCCATCATCAAGCCCAAGGGGATCGACGATGTACCCATCCTGGCCTTCACCCTCTGGACCACGGACCCCACTCGGGGCGCCCATGAACTGTTGCGGGTGGCCCATAGCCTTGAAACCGAGCTCAAGCGGGTACCGGGCACCCGGGACATCTACACCATCGGCGGGCCCGATCATGTGGTCCAGGTGCGACTGGATCCCCAGCGTGTGGCCGGTTTTGGCCTGAGCCTGGACGATCTGCGCCATGCCCTCCAGGCCGGCAATGTCTCCCGGGATGCCGGGGTGCTGGTGCGGGATGATCTGGAGATTCCCCTGCAGGCCGGTCGCTTCCTCTCCAGCGAGGCGGAGGTCGCTTCCCTGGTGGTGGGGGTCCACGGGGGCAGTCCCGTGTATCTGTCGGATGTGGCCCAGGTGCGTCAGGGACCGGCCCTGCCGGACAACTATGTTCGCTTCGGCTGGGGCGTCGGTTCCGAGACCGGCGCCGTACCGGGCCTGACCGAGCCCGCGGTGACCATTGCCGTGGCCAAGCAGCCCGGCACCAATGCGGTGGACATCGCCACCCAGCTCATGACCCGCATGGAACAGCTCCGGGGCACCCACATCCCCGAAGGGGTGGAGGTCACCGTGACCCGCAACTACGGCGAGACCGCCGATGCCAAGGCCCGGACCCTGATCCAGAAGCTGATCCTTGCCACCGCCTCGGTGGTGATCCTGGTCTGGCTGGCCCTGGGCTGGCGGGAGGCCTTCATCGTCGGCACCGCCGTGGTCATCACCCTGGCGGCGACCCTGTTTGCCTCCTGGGCCTACGGCTTCACCCTCAACCGGGTCTCTCTGTTCGCCCTCATCTTCTCCATCGGCATCCTGGTGGATGACGCCATCGTGGTGGTGGAAAACATCCACCGCCACATGCAGATGGGCCAGAAGAAGCTGCTGGAGGCCATCCCCCTGGCGGTGGACGAGGTGGGCGGCCCCACCATCCTGGCCACCTTTGCGGTGATTGCGGCCCTGTTGCCCATGGCTTTCGTCTCCGGGCTGATGGGGCCTTACATGAGTCCGATTC
>NZ_JAJNQM010000013.1:0-55918 GCF_022227785.1 Ectothiorhodospira lacustris
CCTGCCGTCACTCCCGCGAAAGCGGGAGTCCAGGATCTTCAGCCCCTGACTGGATTCCCGCTTGCGCGGGAATGACGTTCCTGAAACACCATGTCAGAGAGGCGATGACGGCCCCCGAATCGACAGGTCCACCGGCAGGGGACGCATGAGTTCAATCCCGCAAGGCGAGACCCGGGCGCCCAGCGCCAGCACCTCAACCCCGGCCGCATGGGCCCGGCGCAGCCAGATCCCGTATTCCGGATCGATGGCGTCGGCAGGCCGGACCTGATGGACATCCTCCCTCTGGACACAGAAGATCAGGGCCGCCCGATGTCCCGCCTCCACCATGGCGATCAGCTCCCGCAGATGCTTGCTGCCGCGACTGGACACGGCATCGGGAAACAGGGCCACGCCCCCCTGTACGGCCGCCGTGACGTTCTTCACTTCCACGTAGCAATCCACCCCGTTCAGATCCAGCAGCAGGTCGACGCGGCTGTTATGCAGGCCGTATTTCACCTCCCGGCGCAGGCCGGTGAAGTGTGCCAACTCCGGCACCCGTCCTGCCCTGAGGGCCTCCTCCACCAAGGCATTGCTGCGACCGGTATGGATGCCCACAAAGACCCCGTCGGCCTCCACCAGTTCCCAGGTATGGGGGTATTTGCGCTTGGGATCGTCGGAACGACTGAGCCAGACCCGGGCCCCCGACGTCATGCAGCCCAGCATGGAACCGGTGTTGGGACAATGGGCGGTGATCGTCTCACCGTCATCCATCAGGACATCGGCCAGAAAACGCTTGTAACGCCGCTGCAGGATGCCGGATGTCAGGGGCTGGGAAAAGATCATCGGACGAAGGGTCTCCATCGGGGGAACGGGCGGGAACAGTCGGTATTTCCTCACCCTGGGTGCGGTGCTATATTCAAGCTCGTATAGTTTAGTTCGGAGACCATGATGCCAAGAATGCCCGCCTTCTGCGCAGTCCTTGCCGGGGCCCTGTTCATGGTATCCACTGCGACCGCCGATGTCCTCGTCATGCCCAGCGGCGAACCCCGGGTCGTGCAGCAACCTGAGCAGCCTGCCCGTGGCATGCACAAGAACACGGTGCTGCATCGCCATGGTGAGCCGGAAGTCCGTCACCCCACCGTGGGCGCCCCCCCCATCACCCGCTGGGACTATGACGGCTTTGCTGTGGTCTTTGAGGGCCATCATGTGATCCATACCGTGGTGCGCGGCAGCCGGACCGACGCCCTGCACCCCTGATCCCTGCATAAAACCCGAAGATACATTCATGTCCCGCACCCTGCTCCCCGAGTGGGCGCCTCAGAGCGCCGTGATGCTCACCTGGCCCCATGAAGACACCGACTGGGCACCGATCCTGGAGGAAGCCGAAACGGTCTTCTGCCGGATCGCCCATGAAGTCACCCTGCGCCAGGGCCTGGTGGTCACCTGTCAGGATGAGGCCCACGAGGCCCATGTCTGTCGGCGTCTGACCGAGGCGGGCGTGGACATGACGCGGGTGATCACCGGGCTGGCTCCCGCCAACGACACCTGGGCTCGGGATCATGGTCCGATCACCGTGCTGGCCGACGGCGCCCCGTTGCTGCTGGATTTCACTTTCAACGGCTGGGGCGGCAAGTACCCGGCCGAGGCGGACAACAAGGTCACCCGCCGGCTGCACCAACAAGGGGCTTTCGGCAACCTGCCCCTGGCCACGGTGGATTTCGTGCTGGAAGGCGGCTCCATCGAGTCGGACGGCCGGGGCACCCTACTCACCACCCGCCAGTGCCTGCTGACACCCACCCGCAACCCCGACCTGGACGAGGCCGCGATCGAGGCCGTGTTGCGCCGGGAGCTGGGCGTGGAGCGGGTCCTGTGGCTGAGCCGGGGTCATCTGGCCGGGGATGATACCGACAGCCATGTGGACACCCTGGCCCGGCTGTGCAGCCCCGACACCATTGCCCATGTAGTCTGTGATGACCCCAAAGACCCTCACCACGCCCCCCTGGCGGCAATGACGGCAGAGCTGGAAGCCTTCCGGACCGCGAATGGGGAACCCTACCGGCTGATCCCCCTGCCCCTACCGGCCCCGATCTACGACGAGGAAGGTCGCCGCTTGCCCGCGACCCATGCCAATTTCCTGATCATCAACAGGGCGGTGCTGGTGCCGACCTATGGGGACCCTATCGATGGAGTGTCGCTCACCCGGCTGGCGCAGGCCTTCCCGGACCGGGAGATCGTGGGTATCGACTGCCGCCCCCTGATCCACCAGTTCGGTAGCCTGCATTGCGTCACCATGCAACTACCGGCCGCCATCGACTGACCGCAAGATGGCACATTGAGCCTCTGTGGGAGCCGGCCTGCCGGCGAACGGGGGCTATGGCATCATCCCGCAGGGGGAATACTCCCGGGGGGCCGAGCCGCGGATGAACGGCATCCAGCGCGCAGTCTCGCACTGTTCCACTGCCCGCAGACCGTAGGCCGGGTCCACCAGCAGCCACTCGATCTCCTCCGGCGGCGTCTGCGACAGCCCCCGTCGGGCCACCCGGGCCATTACCTCACCCCAGACCGGCAGGGCGCCGCTGGCACCGGTCAGCCCGGTGGGCTGGTTGTCATCCCGCCCCACCCAGACCACGGACAGGACATCCCCGCTGTAACCGGCAAACCAGGCATCACGCAACTCATCCGTGGTGCCCGTCTTGCCCGCCACCGGCAGATCCGCCGGCAGCCGCCGCTGCAGGGCGCGACCGGTACCGCTGCGGGTCACCTCATGTAACGCAGCCGTCACCAGGTAGACCGCCTCGGGATCCGCCGCCAGACGCAGAGACAGAGGATAACGCTGCAACAATTGACCCTCCCGGTCCACCACCTCCCGGATCGCCCGCAAGGGGACCTGGTAGCCGCCGGAGGCCAGCCCCTGATACAGCGCCGTCACCTCCAGGGGCGTCATATCCACCGCCCCCAGCACCAGCGAGGGGAACGGCGGCACCCGACGCTCCAGCCCCAGGGCGTTGAGCTGATCCACCACGGAGGCAATGCCCAGATTCAGGCCCAGCCGGGTGGTGGCGATGTTATAGGACTGGACCAGGGACTCCTGGGTGGTGACCCAGCCGTGATATTGACGGTTGGCATTGCGCGGGGTCCAGGTATCGCCGTTCTCCAGGCGCACGGTGAGGGCCTCATCATCCAGCAGGGTGGCCAGGGTAAAGCGCTCCGGCCGGGACAGGGCTGCCAGGTAGACCACCGGCTTGATCACCGACCCCACCGGCCGACGGGCCTGCAGGGCCCGGTTGAAGGCGGCCTGACGCATCTGCCGGTCCCCCACCAGGGCCAGAACCTCGCCGTTGTCGGCACTGGTCACCACCACCGCCCCCTGCAGGCTCCCCGCCTCCAGGCGCCGCTCCCGCTCCAGCCGGTCCAACTCCCGGGTCAGGGCCTGCTCGGCCGCCAGCTGGGCCATCGGATCCAGGGTGGTGAAGATCAGTAGCCCCTCTTCCCGCAGATCCTCGTCCCGGTAATCCCGGCGCAGCTGCTCCCGTACCAGCTGGATGTAGGCCGGGAAGGGGCTGACACCGGAAGGGGCCTGGGCACTGACGTGAAGCGGCCGGGCCTGGGCCTGGGTCAGTTCCTCCGCGCTCAGATACCCCGCCTGCCCCATCAGTCCCAGGACCAGGTTACGACGGTTCATGGCCCGCTCCGGACGGCGACGGGGTTCGTAGAAGTTCGGTCCGCGGATGATACCCACCAGCAGGGCCATCTCCGGCACTTCCAATTCATTGAGGCGGCGCTGGAAATAGAACTGGCTGGCCAGCCCGAACCCGTGAATGGCGCGACCGCCGTCCTGGCCCAGATAGACCTCGTTCAGGTAGGCCTCAAGGATCTCATTCTTGTCATAGCGCCGTTCCAGCAGCAGGGCCATGATGGCTTCGTTGAACTTGCGCGCCAGGGTACGATCGTCGGTGAGGAAGTAGTTCTTCACCAGCTGCTGGGTCAGGGTGCTCCCCCCCTGGACGGTGCGCCCCGCCCGCAGGTTGGCCAGGGCGGCCCGGGCGATGCCCATAGGATCGATCCCGAAGTGCCGGTAGAACTTGCGGTCTTCCACCACCAGCAGGGCCTGGATCAACTCCGCCGGCACATCTTCCAGACGCACCAGCACCCGGTCCTCCCCGTGGGAGGGGTAGATGTTGGCGATCGGTACCGGCTCCAGCCGCAGCAGGGAGAGAGGGCCGCCGGCTTCCAGGTCCTCCAGGACCGAAACCTGCCCGCCGCTGAAACCCACCCGGACCCGGCGGGGTGGCTCATGCCCATCGGCGAAGGGAAATCCCCGGGTGCGGATGACCAGACTGTTCCCCTGGCGCCGGTACTCCCCCTCCCGATCCCCTTCCCGGTAGTGCAGCAGGCTCAGTTCCCTGACCAGAGAATCGGCATCCAGGGGCAGTCCGGCATACAGTTCCAGGGGGCGGGCGAACACCCGCGCCGGCAACGCCCAGCGCTTGCCCTCGAACTGGGCCTGGATCTGCCGATCCAGCTGCATCGCGTGATTCCCGAGTACCACACCGCCGAACACCAGGATCACCAGCAGCAGGGGCCAGAGCCGGAATCGCCGGGGCGGCCGGGACTTGCCTCCTTTGCGGGGCGCAGTGCGGGCACGCGTCTTGCCGCGGGCGGGGCGGCGGGAGGTGGAAGGCTTGCGGGTCTGGGTCATGACATTGATCGACAGGAAGGCTGCGGTTTTGTGCCCTACACTATACCCTTGAATCCAGTCGCCCATCCGGAGCCTGTTCACACCCTCATGCCCCCCGATCAGACGACGCAGCAGACGCTCATCCAGACCCTGAAACATCCGGCGGCCTATCCCCATCCCGTGGGTGAGGTGCAGTGCATCGAGACCCACATCTCCACGGTGCTGCTGGCCGGCGAATTTGCCTACAAGTTCAAGAAACCGGTGAGCCTGGGGTTTCTGGATTTTTCCAGCCTTGAACAAAGACGGCATTACTGTGAAGAAGAAGTGCGCCTCAACACCCGCCTGGCCCCGAAGGTCTACGATGGCGTCGTCGCCTTTTCCGGCAGCCCGGAACACCCGGTCTTCGACGGCCCCGGCCTCGCCTTTGAATATGCGGTACGCATGCACCGCTTCGATCCCGCCGACACCCTGGATCACCTCCAGGAACAGGGCCGGCTGTCCCTGGACCTGATGGATCCGATCGCCGCCCGGCTGGCCCGGTTCCATGCCAAAATCCCGGCCAGCACGGACTACGGCCACCCGCTACAGGTACTGGCGCCCATGGTGCAGAACTTCGAGCACATCCGGCATCTGCAACCGGCCGGGCTGGACCTTGCGCCACTGGACCCGCTGGAAGCCTGGACCCGGTCACGACACCAGGCCCTCACCCCCCTGCTGGAACAGCGTCGCCGGGACGGTTTCATCCGCGAATGCCACGGCGATCTCCACCTGGGCAACATCGCCCTGGTGGACGGGGAACCCACCCTGTTCGACGGCATCGAGTTCAACCCGGCCTTGCGCTGGATCGACATCATCAGCGAAGTGGCCTTCCTCACCATGGACCTCATCGACCGGGGTGCCGAGGCCCATGCCCACCGGGTTCTCAATGCCTGGCTGGAGTCCACGGGCGACTACGAAGGTATGCCTCTGCTGCGTTTCTACCAGGTCTACCGGGCCATGGTACGGGCCAAGGTGGCCGCCATCCGCCTGGGACAGTCGGATCTGTCTGAAGCGGAGACCCGGGCAGCCACGGCTGCCTGCCGGACGTATCTGCAACTGGCGGAACGATTCACCCGACCCGGCCCGACGGCCCTGTTCATCAACCACGGCTTTTCCGGCAGCGGCAAGACCACTCTGAGTCAGCCCCTGCTGGAAGCCACCGGCGCCATTCGCATCCGCTCCGACGTGGAGCGCAAACGTCTGGCGGGCATGGCCGCCACCGATCGAGGTACAAACAGCTACCAGCAGGGCCTTTACGGTCAAGACCTGACCCGGCGCACCTATGATCGGCTGGCGGAACTGTCGGGCCTGCTGATCCGGGCCGGTCATCCGGTAATCGTGGATGCCACCTTTCTCAAGGCGAACGCCCGCGACCACTTCGCCGAGTTGGCCCGGCACTTGGGCGTCCCGTTCAGAATACTGGATTATCGGGCGGATCCGGACTGTCTGCGGGCACGGATCAGCCGACGCACGGCTACGGGCGATGATGCCTCGGACGCCGATCTGGAGGTGCTGGAGATGCAACTGCAACACCACGACCCGCTGGAGCCGAATGAGCCTGTCATCATCATCCTGGCGGACCGGCCATCGCCGGTGGATGAGATGCGGGGACTGCTGATTACCCTACCGGACTGACGGGGCGAATCCGATGAGCCCATGGCTTCGCCTTGCCCTGCCCCTTGCCGCACTGCTGCTGGGGGCCTGCGGCACCACACCGTCGCATCCGCCCGCGGACCCCCAGGTGCTGGATGCCCAGCGATCTCAGGTCGTGTTTCATGCCCTGTCCATGGTGGGCAAGCCCTATCGGTATGGCGGCACCTCCCCGGAGAAGGGCTTTGATTGCAGCGGGCTGGTATGGTTTACCCACCACAACGCGGGCATTCCGGTGCCCCGGACCACTACCACCCAGAGTCAGGGTGCCCGGCGGATTTCAACAGATGCACTGACCCCGGGGGATCTGCTGTTCTTTCGCACCGGCCGTGCCGGCCCCGGCCATGTGAGCATCTACATCGGTGACGGACGCTTCGTGCATGCCCCTTCCAGTGGACGGCCCGTCACCACGGAAGATCTGGATCATCCCTACTGGAGCCGGCGGTTCCTGCATGCCGGCCATTTCTACTCACCCTGAAGGAGCGCCCGACCATGATGCCGCTATCCATCCGTACCCTGTGCCTCGTCCTGCTGAGTGCTTCGGCCCTGAGCCTGCCCGCCCAGGCCGTGGAACCAAGGGTCGCGAACGAGCACCTGAAGGTCTACAGCATCGGGGGTGACTATGCCCTGTACCGGGAGGCCGTGGAGATGGCCATCATCGACCGGGGCATCGTCATCAACAACGTGGCCCACATCGGTCCCATGCTCTCCCGCACCGGGGCGGACATCGGGGGGGAAGCAATCTTTCTGCACGCCGAGGCCCTGGAGTTCTGCAGTGCCCTGCTGTCGCGGCGCATGATGGAGGCCGAACCCCATCACATCGTCTTCTGTCCCTACGTCATCAGCGTGTACGAACTGGCGGATGAGCCGGGCACCATCCACCTGGCCTACCGGCGTCCCACCCTGCTGGGGGACGCCCGATCCCGGGAGGCCCTGGAAGTGGTGGATACCTTGCTGGACGAGATCGTGCGGGAAGCGCTGGCGTTCTAAGCGGTGTCGGTATGGACAGTCGGGCAACGGCACCGGATACTGTCGGCATCACTGGATCCCCCCTCCGGAGGGCTCATGGATCGGCTCAGCCCCCGCATCAGCCTGGCCATTGGCGCACCCATCATCGCTTTCATGGTGATAGCCGGGATGGCACTCTTTGACCGACAACAGTTCAGCCATGATGTGTCCCAGGGCCTGGCTGCCGCCGGTCTCGCCCTGGAAGGCAAGCGACTGATTCACGCGCTGCAGGCGGAACGAGGCAGCTCCGTGGGCTTTCTGAGCGCCCGGGACAACGATTTCCAGATCATTCTGGAAGAGGCGCGTCAGAGTACGGATGCCGTCATGGCGCGCTTCATACCCCTGGCAAGACAATCCCCGGATATCGAAGACCCCGTCCTTCAGCAACTGATGGGAAGGCTGCTGGCCGATCTGGATCACCTGGAAAACCACCGCATCGAAGTGGACCACCTCGGGCTGGAGCCTATCGAGGCGCTGCTCCTTTACAACCGCCTGGTGGAGGCGATGATCCTGATCGCCACCCATATCCCCGAGACACTGCCCGACGCGGATATCCGCAAACTCATCACGGCGTACCGGCCATTGCTCCTTCTCAAGGAGTATTCGGGTCTTGAACGGGCACTGGGCAGTGCCTGGCTGGGCGCACGGGCACCGGATTCGCTGGTGTTCCAGCATTATGTCGGCGCGGTTGCCATTCAGGGCAATCATCGCGGCCAGTTCATGGCGCTCGCCCCACCCCATCTGGCCGACCTCCTCGTCACCATCGAGGCCCAGCCGGCCAATCAGGAATTGCTGGCCACGCGCGCGGCCATCCTCAATTACGGCGTGGCGGCCAAACCCGAATATCTGAGCGCCATCCGCTGGTTCAGAATCACCACCGAACGGATCAATGCCCTGCTGGAACTCGAGATAACTCTGACCGGAGAAATCATGACCAAGGCCGGGAACGCCCGGAAGCGGGCTCAGCATGAGGTGATTATCCTGCTGATCACGATTCTGTTGCTGATGGGTCTGAGCCTGGGACTATCGGTCGCCATTGCCCGCGATCTCATCCACCGATACAGGATGTATCAGGCGTCCATGGATCGGATCGCTCATATGGCCCGTCATGACCCCTTGACGGACCTGCCCAATCGACGTTACTTCACCGAACTGCTGGAGCAAAGGCTACAATCCGCCACGTCGACACAAATCCCATGCAGCCTTTGCCTGCTGGACCTCAAGGGATTTGCAGACCTGAACCGCATTTGGGGTGAGTCGGTGGCGGACCAGGTGCTGACTCAGGTGACCGACAACATCAGGGCCATCACCCCTGCGGAGACACTGCTGGCCCGGATCTATGGTGACCAGTTCGCCCTGTTCATCGAGCACCGTTTGGGTTCGCAGGACTCGGTGGCCTTTGCGGAACAGATTCTTAAAGCACTGGGCTCCCCCCTGCAGGTGGGACAAAGGCGGATCGACGTGACCGGCAAGGCCGGCCTGATAACCTGCCCCCCCTACCCCGAACATGCCGCGGAACTGCTCGCCTTGGCCGCCTTCGCGCTGGAGCATGCCAAATCCGACCACCGCCGGAATATCCGGTCGTATGAGCCGGCGATGCTGGCCAATCACACCACCCTCAAGCAGTTGGACAAGGACCTGGAAAAAGGACTTAAAGAAGGCCAGTTCAGCCTGCACTACCAACCCAAGATTGATCTGGAAACCGGCCGTATCGTCAGTGTGGAGGCGCTGCTGCGGTGGCAGCACCCTGACCGGGGAAACGTGCCCCCGGACATGTTCATCCCCAGAGCCGAGGCCAACGGCACCATCATTGAAATTGGGGATTATGTTCTGCACGAGGCATGCCGACAGGCCCGGCACTGGCGGGAACACGGTCACCCGACACTGACCATGGCGGTCAACCTGTCCACCGTACAGATCTACCAGGCAGACCTGCTGGAAAGGGTGGAAAAAGCGCTGGCACAGTCGGGGTTGCCCGCCGCAGCCCTGGAACTGGAGCTGACTGAAGGTGGCCTGATGGAAGATATGGACACCGCGGCCTCCGTGCTGCAGCGACTGGTGGGACTGGGTATCTCTCTGTCCGTGGATGACTTCGGCACCGGTTATTCGTCCTTGGCTTATCTGCGACGTTTCCCGGTGGACACCTTGAAGCTCGACAAGCGTTTCGTGCAGGACCTGGAATCAGGGGGCGATGAGGAAGGGGAAACCGTTGCCGAGGCAGTGTTGGCCATGGCCAGGAGTCTGTCTCTGATCTGCGTGGCGGAAGGTGTCGAGACCCCGGCACAGGCCGCCTGGCTCAAGGCCCGAGGGTGCCAGCAGGCGCAAGGATACCTTTACGGCCGACCACTACCGCCGGAGCAGTGCGAAAGGCTGTTCAGCCCGGAAACGGGAGCGTCCCATTCCGACGAGCCGTAACGACTGCCCCCATGAGCAACCGCTACGGCTCGGGACGTGCGGCTATCTCACGGGACGTTCACGCAAGGCCGCAACCCCCTCCGGGACACGGCGATCAGCCCCCAGTAGCGCCGGCAGCTCTTCCATCTCTTCCGTCATGAGCTGATCGCCATCCATCCAGGGCGGCGGATTGCCCGGCCACATCTCCAGGGTCCGGGCCAGGGTGGGCGCCTCCAGGCCGGAGACGAGATCGGCCATGGCATCCTGCGCCACGGGCGTCTGCAGGGTCAGCGCCAGTCCGGTCAGCATGACCAGACCTCCCATCAGGAAGGAACGGTCACCGGACAGGGCATGGGAACGGGAATGGATTCGGTCAGACATGATACCGGCCTCAGGCTTGATTCTTCTGCAGGGTATGGCCTTTTCAGACGTCGATTCAAGACAAAAATTCAACATCGCACGGCTTCAGGTCCCGATCCGACGGCGCACGAACCGAAGCATGCCGCCCAACAGAGGGATCTGATCGTAGAGATATTCCGCCGTATCCCAGTAGTCGATATGACTGAAGACCTTGCCCTCGTCGTTGAACAGTACACGACTGATGCCGTCCACATCCAGTGACATCCGGCCGTCGGCGCCCTCGTCCCGATCCATGAAACGCCAGTGGAAAAAGGCCGTATTGCCCTGCGTGGCCCAGCAATGCACATAGAAACGAGGGGCCGGGCACTGGCGGAACATGTGCCGAAACACCGCGGCAATCTGCTCCAGCCCGGTCACGTCATTGAACGGGTCTTTGAACCGGGCATCCGGCGCGAAGAACTCATCCAGCCGCTGCAGATCCGGCTCCTTGAGTTGGGTAAAAAAATCGGCATACCGCCGCGCCCATCCATCCATTTGTTCGCTCATCGGCTGTCCACCATGCGTCGGGTCAATGCCAGAAAGAGGCGATGGGGCATCATTCTGAGGGTTTTCATGATCAAGGCAAAGGGGCGCGGGAAACTGATTTCAAACCCTTTGCCCTCCAGCCCCTTCATGATGGCATCCACGGCAGCCTCCGGCTCCATGAGAAAGGGCATGTGGAAGCGGTTCTTGTCGGTCATGGGCGTCTTCACGAAACCGGGGTTGATCACCCGCAACTGCACCCCCTTCATGGCCAACTCCGGCTGCAGGGACTCGGCCATATTGATCACCGCGGCCTTCGAAGCGCCATAGGGAGCGGCCCTGGGTAGTCCACGATATCCGGCCAGGCTGGCGGTCACCAGGATCTGGCCCTCTGCACGTGACAGCATGGAAGGCATTACCGCCGCCAGTCCGTTCACCACGCCCAGGTAGTTGACCTCGATGAGGCGACGGAACAGATCGGGATCGAAGTCCTCCAACGCCATGGGCTCGTAGTCACCGGCGTTGAGGATGGCGACCTGGATGGGACCCATCCGGGATTCGATCCGGGCGACCACATCGGCCAGTCCCCGGGTATCGGTGACGTCTCCCGGGAAGGCCTTGATGGCACCGGGTACCGAAGACTGGTCCGCCAGCGCCTGCAGACGTTCGGCGCTGCGAGAGGTCACCGCCACGTGCCGACCGGAGGCAGCCAGGCGCAGGGCCAGGGCCTTGCCGATGCCGGTACTGGCGCCCACCAGCCAGACCACCGACTGTGGGGTTACCGTCCGAGTCTGATGCGTCATCGCTATTCTCCTGTCGCCCAAAGGTCTACACAAAAATTATACAACGGTTGTACAATCCTGCAGATGAACCTTGCTCCGCCCCCCCGCCTGCGCCTGCCCGCTTCCGACGAAGGCGGACTCTATCCCATCCGCACCGTGTCTTCGGTCACCGGTGTCAACGCGGTGACCCTGCGGGCCTGGGAACGACGCCACGGGTTGATCATGCCGCAGCGGACACCCAAGGGACACCGGCTTTACAGCATGCAGGACATCGAACGCATCCAGCAGATACTGGCCTTGCTGGAACAGGGAATTTCCATCAGCCGGATTCATGGCGTGCTGTCACAGGACCCGCCCCCGGCCGCCCCACCGTCATCCCCTCCTGTTGCCCTGAAGGCACCGGCGTCCCGGGTCACGGCGGATGTCTGGCAGGATTACCGCTACCGGATGGAGCATGCGGTACGGCATTTCAGCACCCGCGGCCTGGAAAAGGTCTACGGTGATGCCGTGTCCCTGTTCCCCCCCCAGCACGTGATCATCCGCCTGATACACCCGCTGCATCTGGACCTGGCGCAGAAAACGAACCAGGGCGGCCCGGCAGAAGCGGAACATCGGTTCTTTCAGGCCTGGGCTTTCCATACCCTCTGCACCCGCCTTCGTCATGAGTTGCACCACGGCACCGGTCCCGTGCTGGGTATCGCCCCCCTCCCCCATGAAACCGATCATCTGGAACTGCTCATACTGTCCCTGCTGCTCATCATCCAGGGGCTGCAGGTGGTCAGGTTTTCAGGCCCGCTGTCACTGTCATCCCTGGGGACGGTATCCCACCGGGCCGCCCTGGCGGGCATGGTCCTGTCGGGGCGGCCTCCAAAAAATACCGCACAAGTTGAGTCATGGGCCATCGCTCTGAATATCCCGGTCTTCCTGGCCGCGACAGGGGCCGAGAAAGGGCCGGACACATGGCGCGGCCTCAGTGTGTACCTGCTGCCCGAAGACCCGCAGGCGGCCGCCGAACAGATCAGCCGCCGACTCCACTCCCGGAACTCGGTCGTGCAAGGCCCATGAAGCCCATCCTGCTGTGGCTGCGCCGGGATCTGCGCCTGGCCGACAACCCGGCCCTGTCCCACGCCCTGCGGACAGGGCGGCCGGTGATCCCAGTCTATATCCATGCACCGGAGGAAGAGGCTCCCTGGCCCCCCGGGGCGGCCTCCCGCTGGTGGCTGCACCACAGCCTGGCGGCCCTGTCCCGATCCCTGGAGGGGCTGGGTTCGCGCTTGATCCTGCGCCGGGGATCCAGTCTTGCGAGCCTCCGCCAGTTGATCGACGACACCGATGCCGATCAGGTGATCTGGAACCGCTGCTATGAACCGGCCCTGATCGAACGGGACCGCCGGATCAAGGCAACGCTCAAGGATCAGGGGCTGCAGGTGGAGAGCTTTAACAGTGCCCTGCTGTTCGAACCCTGGACGGTCAGCAACAAAAGCGGCGAACCCTACCGGGTGTTCACCCCCTTCTGGAAGGCCTGTTGCGCCATGGGGTTGCACGATGACGTGGAAGCCGCCGCGGGGTCCATCACACCGCCGGCACGCTGGCCCGACACCGTGCCCCTGGATCAATTGGAACTGCTGCCCCGCGTCCCCTGGGACCAGGACATGGCCACCTGCTGGCAGCCGGGCGAGGACGGTGCCCACCAGGCACTGAAAACCTTCCTGACCGGCCCCATCCTGACCTACAAGACCGACCGGGACCTGCCGGGACAACCCGGCACCTCGCGGCTGTCTCCCCATCTGCATTTCGGGGAGATCGGCCCAAGACAAGTGATCCGGGCCTGCCGGCACCTGTCGGCCCAGGGAGCGGGCGCCGTCGGCACCGCCTCGGTGGAGGCCTTCATGCGGGAGGTCGGCTGGCGTGAATTTGCCTTCCACCTGCTGTTTCATTTTCCTCATACCCCCGAACAGCCGCTGGATGGACGCTTTGCGGACTTTCCCTGGCGTGACATCCGGGACTACGCAGCGGATCTGGAGGCCTGGCGGCAGGGCCGTACCGGTATCCCTCTGGTCGACGCCGGGATGCGGGAACTGTGGCAGACCGGCTGGATGCACAACCGGGTACGGATGATCACCGCCTCGCTGCTGGTCAAGAACCTGCGTATTCCTTGGCAGGTCGGGGCACGCTGGTTCTGGGACACCCTGGTGGATGCGGATCTGGCCGCCAATACCCTGGGCTGGCAATGGGTCGCGGGTTGCGGGGCCGACGCAGCCCCCTACTTTCGGGTATTCAATCCGGTGCTGCAGGGGGAGCGTTTTGACGGCCAAGGAGACTATGTCAGGCGCTGGGTGCCGGAGCTGAAGACATTGCCGGAGCGGTATCTGCAGGCGCCCTGGACCGCCCCTGCCGGCCTGGTGCCGAAGGATTACCCGCGCCCCCTGGTTGACCTGGGGGAGAGCCGCAAGGCGGCCCTGGCGGCATGGGAGCAGCTCAAGGGCCTCTCGCGGTCCGGGATATCGGGGATGCCCTGAACCCGTCATTCCCGCGCAAGCGGGAATCCAGTCATGGGCTGAAAATACTGGGCTCCCGCTTTCGCGGGAGTGACGAAAGGGGAGCCGGAGAGCGACGCAAGGGAACCAGGGAGCGACGCAAGGGAACCAGGGAGCGACGCAAGGGAACCGGGAGCGGCGCAAGGGGGGAATTGTTCAGTGTTCCCCGTGGATACCCTTCCCCCTTGCAGGAGAAGGGCATGGGTGAGGATGGGTCTGCTCAGCCGCGTCGGATCAGATCCATGAACTCCGACCGGGTACGGGCATCATCCCGGAAGGTGCCCAGCATCACCGAGGTCACCATAGTGGAGTTCTGCTTTTCCACCCCCCGCATCATCATGCACATATGGCGCGCCTCCGCCACCACGGCCACACCCTTGGCCTCGGTCACGTCCATGACGGCCTGAGCGATCTCCCGGGTCATGCTTTCCTGAATCTGCAACCGACGGGCGAACATGTCCACGATACGCGCCACCTTGGAGAGACCCAACACCTTGCCGTTCGGGAGGTAGGCCACATGGCATTTACCGATGATAGGCAGCAGGTGATGCTCGCACAGGGAATACAGCTCGATATCCTTCACCAGCACCATCTCGTCGCTGCCGGAGGCGAACAGGGCACCATTGACCAGCTCATCCACCGACTGATGATAGCCCTGAGTCAGGTACTGCATGGCCTTGGCGGCGCGCAGCGGCGTACCCTTGAGACCCTCACGTTCGGGATCCTCCCCCAGGCCCACCAGCATCTTGCGGTAATGGTCCGCCAGAGCATCGGCCGACATCAGCTTGAGCGGGGCTTTCATGGCGCCGTCTCCGGCGATCTGTGCAACTGTCTTCATGGTCTTGATCTCCTGATGATTCATGAAAGACCACCCCCGCAGGAGGTGGTACGCTGCCCTTTCCGGCCTTGCTGATGCGGGCCTCCAGTGTTTTAGCAGCTATGCTGCACCATGGGGGCATGGACGGTATGGGCGTCGCCGGCACTGACCAGGAACGATCCGGAAGCACCGAATGTCGAACCTCTCTGTCAGGTCCTGCCGGAAAATGCCCAGGCCGTGCAAAATCGCCCCGTCATTGCTTGTACAGTATTTTACAAGCTTTGTACATATAATGTATAAGAATAATTCCAGATCAGAGGAACTGAACCCATGGCCCATGAACGTATCGCCGTTGTTGGTGCAGGCATTGCCGGACTGGCCGCCGCCTGGCTGCTGTGCCGTCAATACGATGTGACCCTGTTCGAAAAGAACGATTACATCGGCGGACACACGCACACAGTGGACATTCCGGGCCGCGATGGCCCCCGCGGCGTGGATACGGGCTTCATGGTGTTCAACCATCGCAACTACCCTCACCTCACCGCGCTGTTCCAGCATCTGGGGATCACCAGTCAGCCCACCGACATGTCCTTCGCCGCCTCAGTGGGCAACGGGCGCCTGGAATACGCCGGCTCGGACCTGAACTCCGTGTTTGCCCAACGCCGCAATCTCACCAATCCGCGTTTCCTGCGCATGCTGGCGGACATCCTGCGCTTCAACCGAGCCGCCAAGCGCCTGTTGCAGGCGGGCAGCAGTACGGACATGACGCTGGGGGGGTATCTGCTCAACGAGGGCTATGGACCCGGCTTCCGGGATGACTATCTCCTGCCGATGGCGGCGGCCATCTGGTCCTGTCCCACCCACAAGATGCTGGATTTCCCGCTACTCTCCTTCCTGAACTTCTTTGCCAATCACGGCCTGCTGGATCTGCGCGATCGCCCCCAGTGGCATACCGTCACCGGAGGCAGCCGGGAATACGTGAGAAAGATGCTCAAGGCTCTGCCGGAGAATGTCCACGTGGCCCGCCGGGTGGTGGCGGTACAGCGTCAGGAGACACAGATCCGATTGATCACCGATGACGGCGCTGAGGCCTTCTTCGATCAGGTGGTATTCGGCTGCCATGCCGACGATACCCTGGGCATGCTGGAAGCGCCCACGGAGGATGAAGTCCGCATCCTGGATGCTTTCCACTACCAGTCCAACCGAGCCATCCTGCATACCGACACCCGCCTGATGCCGAAGCTGCGCAAGGTCTGGTCCTCGTGGAACTACCTGGCCCGCCACCGTCTGACCGATGCGCCGGTCAACGAAGTCTCCGTCACCTACTGGATGAATCGCCTCCAGGCCCTGGATGAGCCGGAGGAGTACCTGGTCAGCCTCAACCCCCTGGAAGAACCCCTGCCGGAGAAGGTGATAAAGGAGATCATCTATCACCACCCGGTCTTCGACCAGGGCGCCATGGCGGCTCAGCGGGCCTTGCCCACGATCCAGGGTCGTGACCGCCTGTGGTTCTGCGGCGCCTGGACCGGCTACGGCTTCCATGAAGACGGGCTGCGCTCCGCCCTGCAGGTGGCGGGCCAGCTCGGTGTCATACCGCCCTGGACCACGGCACTCCAGTCCGAAAATACCCTGCCGGTGTGTACCTTGCCCCAGGTCGAGGCGGTCTGAGGCATGACGCAACCTGACCGTCTTTACCGTACCCGGGTCATGCACCGGAGGCTGTTCCCGGTGGAATACCGTTTCATCTATCGGGTCTTTAGCCTGCTGGTGGACGTGGACAAACTGGACGACCTGAACCGCTCCCTGCGCCTGCTCTCGGTCAACCGTTTCAACCTGCTGGGTCTGAATGCCCGCGACCACGGACCACGAGACGGTTCCCCCTGGCGTCCGTGGGTAGATGCCTGTCTGGGCCGTGCCGGAATCGATCTTGAGGGGGGGCAGGTGCAGCTCCTGTGTTTTCCCAGGGTGCTCGGGTATACCTTCAACCCGCTGAGCCTGTGGTACTGCCGGCACCGGGACGGTAGCCTGCGGGCCGTGATCTGCGAGGTCAGCAATACCCTCGGTGACCATCACCATTATCTCCTGCACGCCGACGGCGCCCCCATGGCATGGCCGGTGCGCGCCTCCCAGGACAAGCTGTTCTACGTCTCCCCCTTCATCGAAATGGATGCGCGTTATCAGTTCCGGCTGTCGGAGCCCGATGAGGCATTGAATGTCTTGATTCACGAATACCAGGATTCCCGACTCATGCTGTCCGCGGCCCAGACCGGCCATGCCCGCCCCCTCACCGATGGTGAGCTGCTCAAGGCGACGGCGGCTGTCCCCTTCATGACGCTGAAGGTGCTCGCCGCCATCCACTGGCATGCCCTGAAAATCTGGTGGAAGGGCGGACAGTACTACAGCAAGCCGACGCCGTCCTGAAGAGGAGAAGCACCGATGTCCCTGGAACAGACACCCACCCAAGGCAGTACCACTCTCGCGTCCCGCGTCCCCTCCCTGGGGCTGCGGTTGCTGCTGCGCCATCTTCGGCACCTGCATCTGGGGGATCTGACCATCGAAACACCGGATGGTCATCGCTGGACCATCGAAGGCAGGCACCCCGGGGGCAGCGGTGAGATCCGTATTCACCGTCCATTCGCGCTGGTGCGACGCATGATCACCCGGGGGTTGGTGGGATTCGGCGAAGGCTACATGGTGGGCGACTGGGACAGCCCGGATCTGCCGGCCCTGCTCAACATGGGGGCGGTGAATCAACCCCACATTCCTCAACTGGTCAATGGGTCAAGGCCGGCCCATCTCTGGGATAGCCTGCGCCATCGCCTGCGGGGCAACAGCCGTCCCGGCAGCCGCCGCAACATCGCCTTTCATTATGATCTGGGCAACGACTTCTACCAGCTGTGGCTGGACGCCACCATGACCTACTCCGCGGCCCTGTTCGAGCAGCCGGAAGAGTCCCTGGAGACAGCCCAGGAACGCAAGTACGCCCGACTGTTGGAGCGCCTGGAGGCCCCGCCCGGCGCGCATATCCTCGAGATCGGCTGCGGCTGGGGCGGTTTTGCCGAACATGCGGCCCGGCAGGGCTACCGGGTGACCGGCATCACCCTGTCCCGGGAGCAACTGGACTACGCCCGCCGACGCATGGAAGCGGCCGGGCTGTCGGACCGGGTGGAACTGCGGCTGCAGGACTACCGTGACCTGAACGAACAGTTTGACCATGTGGTTTCCATCGAGATGTTCGAGGCCGTGGGGGAACGTTGGTGGCCCACCTGGTTCCAGACCGTGCGGCAATGCCTGCGTCCCGGCGGCCGAGCCGCCGTCCAGATCATCACCATCGATGTCAAGGCCTTCGACTACTATCGCAGCCATGCGGACTTCATCCAGCTCTACATCTTCCCCGGGGGGATGCTGCCCTCGGTGCCGGCGTTCGAGCAGGCCGCAAGCGATGCAGGCCTGCAGATCAGGGAGTCCGCCTTCTTCGGTCAGGACTATGCAGATACCCTGCACCGCTGGTACCAACAGGTCTGCGAGCAGGCACCGGTCATCCTGGGCCTGGGCGGTTATGACCAGCGCTTCCTGCGCACCTGGTGTTTCTATCTGGCCTATTGCGAAGCCGGGTTCCGCTCCCGCAACACGGACCTGATGCACGCCGTCCTGGAGGCCCGATGACATGGCGCGGCAGGGTTTTGCGGCCCGGTGCGGGCGAGCAATCGCCCTTCTCATTCTCCTTCTGACACTGACGGGGTGCAGCATGAAACCCGAAGACTATGCGAACACCACACCGGCCCTGAATCTGGAGGCCTATTTCACCGGCGACGTGCGCGCCTGGGGACTGTTCCAGGATCGCTTCGGCAAGGTCAGGCGACAGTTCACGGTGGATATCCGGGGGTATGTGGAAGATGACGAACTGGTGCTGGAAGAGGACTTCGTCTACCTGGACGGTGAAAAGGACCGGCGGGTCTGGCGTCTGCGACGTCTTGACGAGCACACCTATGAAGGGCGCGCCGCCGATGTGGAGGGGGTGGCCGTCGGCAAGCTCTACGGTCAGGCCTTCAACTTCCGTTACGTGCTGAACCTGCCCATCGGCACCCGAGTGGTGAAGGTGAACTTTGACGACTGGATGTTCATGCACGAGGACGGAGTAATGGTGAACCGGGCCGTGATGAGCAAGTTCGGCATCCGCCTGGGGGAAGTAACGCTGTTCTTCCAGAAGCAGGACAGGGAACCGGAATCTGCGTGAAATGGAAAAACCGCGCAGTCGCTCCCTCTGTGCCGTCGCTCCCGCGAAAGCGGGAGCCCAGACTCTTTCAACCCACCACCTGGATTCCCGCTTTCGCGGGAATGACCGATCCGGAACATCCACGGTTTTTTTGACACAGACCAAGCTTCCGGGCTAGCCCTTGGCACCACAATGTTGGATACTACCGCCCGTTATATTCCGTTATATTTGTAAGCCCATCAGGAATGGCGACACACATTCTTGCCGGGATCTTGGGTGGCGAATTGGTTTCCGCCACCTCCTGAGGCACAGACCAGGATCGGGCCATGTACCCGCGGCTGCGCCCCATGATGTAACCATCGCGAGACGTTAGGAGAAGACCGGAATGAAAAAACAAGACCTCAGCCGCAGAAGCTTTCTGAAGTTCGGTGCCGCCGGCCTGGCCGCCATCCCTGTCGTAAGCATGGGTATCAGCACCGCTGCTGCTGCCGAGCGCCTGGATGAAAGTGCCCCCGAGGCCCAGGCCCTGAACTACAAGCACGACGGCGCCAGCGTGGATCACCCCTCCCACGCCGCTGGCCAGAAGTGCATCAACTGCCTGCTGTACACCGACCCCACCGCCACCGAGTGGGGCGGTTGCGCCGTGTTCCCCAACAAGCTGGTGAACGCCAACGGCTGGTGTACCGCCTACGTGGCTCGCGGCTGATCAGGCCACGACTGCTGATGGTGTAGGCGACCTTTGCAGGGCGCCATGCAGTAAAGACCCGCCCCGTGCGGGTCTTTCTGTTTTCGGGGAATCTTCCCGCCCCGGAGCAGTCGGAACAGACAGACTGCCCTGCCCGGAGACCCGCCAATGACACCACCGTCCGCCGGACGACTGCGCAAAGCCCTGGTGCTGGCGCTGGCCCTGCTCCTGCCCGGCATCACCGGGGCCGGCGTCCCCACCGCCCGGGTGATTGCCCTGGAACATCGTTCGGCCGAGGAGATCCTGCCCCTCATCAAGCCCTTGCTGGGACCCCGGGATGTGGTCACCGGCAGCGGCTTTCAGCTCATCGTCCGTGCCCGCACCCAGACCCTAGCGGAGATCCGTCAGGTGGTCGCCGACCTGGACACGCCACCCCGCAATCTGTACATCAGCGTCCGCAGGGGAGAGGCCGGTCACGGCAGTGACACCGCCCGCATCACCCGCCGCACCACCACCGACCGGGGCGGGGACTACCAGACCCTGAGGGTCCTTGAAGGGCATGTCGCCTTCATTCGCAGCGGCGAGTCGATACCCGTGGGCAGTCAGCGCCTGATTTCCATGCCCGGCGGCCTTGCCCTGGAGCAAACGGTGGAATACCGGGACCTGGGGCGAGGCTTTCTGGTCCGTCCTCGGCTGCTGTCCGCAGGTAGGGTTCACCTGGACATCCGCACCGTATTCGAGCGTCAAAGCCCGACCGGCGGCGGGCGTCTGGATCTGCAGGCCGTCGACAGCACGCTTTCCGGCCCGGTGGGCGAATGGATATCCCTGACCCATACCGGCACCAGCGGCAGAGAGGACGCCGCCCGCATCACCGGCACCCGACGTCAGCAGGACTGGCAGGATATGCCGCTCTTCGTGCGCGTGGACGTGATCCACGACTGAAACCGTCGTCCCGGCCCATGACCGCCGTGATTGACGCCCGTCCCCCCCCCGCCTACTATGCCTACCGACGATTGCGCCGGATTCCCTTCCTTCATGACCTATTGCCTTGCCATCACCCTCGACGACGGACTGGTATTCGCTTCCGATTCCCGCACCAATGCGGGAGCAGACCAGGTCTCCATGTACAGCAAGATGCACACCTTCGAACTGGAGAAGGAACGCGTCTTCGTACTGCTGACTGCGGGCAATCTGGCCACCTCCCAGGCAGTCCTGTCCCGTATCAAGCGGGACATTGAGGACGAAGCCGAGGAAAGCCTGCATTCGGTACGGGGTCTGTCGGATGCCGCCGCCTACCTGGGGCGCATCAATCGGGAAGAACGGGAAAAGCATGACGAGACCCTGACCAAGGCGGGTTTCAGCGCCGATGCGTCCTTCATCCTGGGCGGACAGATCGGGCGGCAGACACCGGAGATCTACCTCGTCTATCCACAAGGCAACTTCATCACCACCTCCAGCCACACCCGCTTCTTGCAGATCGGTGAAAGCAAGTACGGCAAGCCCATCCTGGACCGTATCATCGCCCGGGAGACCCCGCTGGGGGATGCCGCACGCTGCGCCCTGGTATCCATCGACTCCACCATGCGCTCCAATGTCACCGTGGGTCCCCCCATCGAAATGATCGTCTACGAGCGCGATGCCCTGACGTTCGAACATTATCTGTGCCTGGACGCGGACGACGAGTATCTGATGGATCTCAAACGCGCCTGGGATGACAATATCCGGCACGCCTTCCAGGATCTGCCCCGGTTCGACTGGGAGGCCTCCCGCCGCAGCCGACACCGGGGCAGCCAGTTGACCACCACGGGCAAACCCGGCAAGAAGCCCGGGAAAAAGTCCTGAGACGCACCGCGTTCGGTCAACACCTCCCCCAATTTGCTGAAATCCTGACCTATATCCGTTCAAACCCGCGTTGATCGGCTATTTTCGCTGTCATCCGCACCGTTTTTATTTCGCATGTCGACGGCATGTGGGTAAACTGCGCAGCAGACTTTTTGCGCTGCAACAAAAAGTTATTTGATCATAACCAAAGTCAACCTGATAGAGGGGAGGTCCATGGACCAAAGTACGATCGATCGTATCAAGGCGGATCCCAATTTCCAGCAGCTCGTCAAGAAGCGGTCAAGGCTGGCCTGGGGACTGAGCGCACTCATGCTGTTGGTGTATTACGCCTTCATCATGCTGGTGGCTTTTGCACCGTCCGTGCTGTCCATCCGTCCCTTCGGTGACAGCATCGTCACCCTGGGCGTGCCCATGGGCGTGAGCATCATCGTGTTTGCCTTCCTGCTCACCGGCATCTATGTCTACAAGGCCAACACCGAGTTCGACAAACTGAGTGAAAAAGTAAGGGAGCTTGCCAAATGAAAGTCCTGCTAGCCCTGTCTTTCGCGGCATTGCTCATGGCTTCGGCCAACGCCTACGCGGGGGATGGCATCAGCTATGCCTCCACCATCATGTTCCTGGTCTTCGTGGTCGCCACCATGGGCGTCACCTACTGGGCGGCCCGGCGCACCAAGACCGCCTCCGACTTCTACACCGCGGGCGGCGGCATCACCGGTTTCCAGAACGGCCTGGCCATCGCCGGCGACTACATGTCCGCAGCCTCCTTCCTGGGGATCACCGCGCTGGTCTATACCTCCGGCTTCGATGGCCTGATCTACTCCATCGGCTTTCTGGTGGGCTGGCCGGTGATCATGTTCATCATGTCCGAACGCCTGCGCAACCTGGGTAAGTTCACCTTCTCCGACGTGGTGTCCTTTCGCTTTCAGCGCACCCCGATCCGCGTGTTCTCGGCCTTTGCCGGCATCACCATCGTCCTGCTCTACCTGATCGCCCAGATGGTGGGCGCGGGCGCCCTGATCCAGACCCTGTTCGGTCTGAGCTTTGAAGTGGCCGTGGTCATCGTGGGCATGCTGATCATTGCCTACGTGACCTTCGGCGGCATGCTGGCCACCACCTGGGTGCAGATCATCAAGGCGGTGCTGCTGCTCTCCGGTGCCACCTTCATCGCGGTGATGGCCCTGTACCTGTCCGGCTTCAGCCTGGAGACCCTGTTCCGTACCGCAGCGGAGACCCACCAGAAAGGTGAAACCATCTTCGATGTGGGCGGCCTGGTGAGCGACCCGATCTCCGCCATCTCCCTGGGTATCGCCCTGATGTTCGGTACCGCCGGCCTGCCGCATATCCTGATGCGCTTCTTCACCGTGCCCAGCGCCAAGGAAGCCCGCAAGTCCGTGTTCTATGCCACCGGCTTCATCGGCTACTTCTATGTGCTGACCTTCATCATCGGCATGGGTGCCATCGCCTTCGTGATGGGCAACCCGGCCTACTTCGACGAAGCCGGCAACATGCTGGGTGGTTCCAACATGCCCGCGGTTCACCTGTCCCATGCCCTGGGCGGCGACCTGTTCCTGGGCTTCATCTCCGCCGTGGCCTTCGCCACCATCCTGGCGGTGGTAGCCGGTCTGACCCTGGCCGGTGCCTCGGCCATCTCCCATGACCTGTACGCCAGCGTGATCAACAAGAAGGCCACCAGTCAGCAGGAGATGCGGGTGTCCCGCGTGGCCACCCTGGTGCTGGGCGTGATCGCGGTGCTGCTGGGAATCACCTTCCAGAGCCAGAACATCGCCTTCCTGGTGGGCCTGGCATTCACCATTGCCGCTTCCACCACCTTCCCGGTGCTGATCATGTCCATGTACTGGGGCGGCATGACCACCCTGGGCGCGGTACTGGGCGGCACCCTGGGCCTGATCTCGGCCGTGGTGATGGTGGTCCTGGGTCCGAACGTGTGGGTGCAGGTGCTGGGTAATGAACAGGCCATCGTGCCCTACAGCAACCCGGCGCTGTTCACCGTGACCATTGCCTTCCTGGGCATCTGGATCTTCTCCCTGCTTGACAAGTCCAAGCGGGCGGCGGTGGACAAGGCGCTGTTCGAAGCTCAGTACATCCGTGCCCAGACGGGTATCGGCATCGACAAGGCCTCGCAGCACTAAGGCGGCCACCATGAAGCCCTTCTCCCCGCCCCGGGGAGAAGGGCTTTTTTGTGCCCGTCTTACCCTTCCCGCACCACGTCCACCCGGACTTCCAGGGCGTGGGAATCGCCGCCGCCGAACAGCACGCCCTTGACCGGCGTCACATCCGTATAGTCCCGTCCCCAGGCCAGGGTAATATGCCGATCCATGGGGATCAGGTTGTTGGTGGGATCCAGGTCCAGCCAGCCCTCGCCCGGGATGTACACGGAAAACCAGGCATGGGAAGCATCGGCCCCTTCCAGCTTTTTCTGCCCCGGCGGCGGCAGGGTTTCCAGATAGCCGCTCACATAGCGCGCCGCCAGGCCATGACTGCGCAGACAGCCCAGCGCCAGGTGGGCAAAGTCCTGGCAGACCCCGCAGCGATGACGCATCACCATGGACAGCTCCGTGCTCACGGAAGTAAACCCCGGCCGATATTCGAAATCCTGAAAAATCCGCCCCATCAACTCCTCCACCGCCTCGCGCAGGGGTCGCCCCGGCAAGAGGGAGCGGGCCGCATAGTCATGCAACTCCGATAACAGCGGCACCTGGGGCGAAGGCAGCACATATTGACGGGCGTCCAGGGTCTCGGACGTGTTCTCCTGCAACAGCCGATCGCACACCGTTTCCCAGGCCTGCAGACCCCGTGGCTCCGCCCCGGAGGGCTGCAGGATCACCTGACTGCCGGCCGTGATCTCCAGTTCGCGATGGCTCTGCCGGATACTGAAGCAATGGACCCGGTTGCCGAAAAAATCCAGCCGCTCCGCCTGGTAACCAGGTAGCGGTGACACCTGGATTTCCAGCGACTGCAGGGACTGAACGGCCGTGTCCCGGGGTGCCAGATGAAGCTCGTTGTGGCACAGGCTCACGGGACCGGGATAGTGGTAATGGGTGACATGCCGGATACGATACTTCATATCCCCGGTACCGGCAGATTGGAGACCAGCAGATGCTGGCTGCGTGTGAAATCAAAATAGGATCGGCTCAGGGCTTGAGAGGCGCTGCCGAGCAGGTGCTGCTGGCGTGCCAGACACTGATCCAGTGCCTGACGATGCCCCCCCTGCGCATCCGGCTGCGTCAATTCGCGCAACTGCAGGCGACGCAGTTCAGTGCGCGCCTCCAAGATCAGGCGCTCCGCCGGGGTCAGGCGCTCGTCCCGCTCAGTGCGCGGCATGGCCGCCCCGTGGCACTCCAGGGCCGCCAATTGAAAACCCAGGGAACGAGGGTTTCGCTCGTCGACCAGCAGGCTGTCCAGCAGGGCCTCCGGACGCAGTGCCTGGGGATCGGCGGCGGTGTTCTCGGCATAGTTAAGGACCGCTTCCAGCAGCGGCGGTTCGTCCTCCGGCGCACAGGGACGCACCAGGGTGGCCCGCAGCAGGCTGGTCAACAGCAGCCCCCGCTCCAGACGTCGCCCGGCGTCCAGGAAGACCCAGTTCAGGTGCCTGGGCGTGCTCTCCTGGGCCAGACCGGACATAGCCAGCAGGTGCGTGATGAGTTCATCCAGGTTGCGTGCCAGGTGTTCCGGATCATGGGGTCGCCACTGCCCCAGGGCATTGCTGCGCTCCTGCAGGCCCGAGATGACCCGCCAACTGTCACCGGAGATGCGGTCTCGCAACTCGTGACCGGCCCGCAGCAGGGCCTGCAGGGTAAAACCCAGGCTACCGATGCGTTCACGATTGAGGATGAGTTCCAGTAATTCCGGTGCCGGATCGGCCAGGGCGGTCTCCGCCCCAGCCAGGACAAAACCGGGATACGTGGCCGTTAGATGAGTCAGTGCCCGCAGCAGGGTGCGCAGGGTGGCATCCCGGGTACCGATGGCACCGGACTCCCTCACCAGGCGGCGGCGCGTCAGCACCACCTGTATGAGCCGCAGGGTGCCCTCGGCCCGCTCCGCATAGCGCCCCATCCAGAACAGATTTTCCGCCACCCGCCCCGACAGCGATACCGGCGTACCCAGCCCGCCCACCATGGGCATGGCCCCCACCAGACCCAGTGACGGTTCGGCCTCGGAGGCCAGCACCCAGGTATCCTTGCTCACGCCGCCTGCCTGATTCGAGACCCAGGCGGCGCCCCGGGAACCGGCCACCCGGGACAGGCCGCCGGGCATCACCACGTAATCACCTTCCCGGGCACACAGGTAGGTCCGCAGCCAGCCACGACGGGGCTCCAGGTCCCCTGCCGGCCCCAAGGCCGGCAGGGTGGACAATTCCAGCCGTTCCTGGGCCACGAAACCACGAGGATTGGCATGGATGCGGTCCTTCAGGGCCTCACGCTCGGAACGGGAGAGCGTATCGCCGAACAGAGTGGCACTGCGGCCCGGCTCCAGATCGCGGATCACCAGCTGTTCCAGTCGGGACAGTACGTACTCCCGCTGCAGGGGGTCACCACACCACCAGGTTTCTACCGTGGACAGGATCAGGTCCTGCCCCAGCAGGTGGCGGGCAATGGCGGGCAGATAGGCCGACAGGGCCGGACACTCCAACACACCACTGCCCAGGGGGTTGACGATGGCCACCCGCCCCTGTCGCGCCACCTCCAAAAGACCCGCTACCCCCAGCCGGGAATCCTGACGCAGTTCCAGCGGGTCACAAAAGCTGTCATCCACACGACGCAGGATCACGTCCACCGGCTCCGGACCGTTCAGCGAGCGCAACCAGACCCGCCCTTCGGAAACCACCAGGTCCTGCCCCTGCACCAGGGTGTATCCCAGGTAACCGGCCAGGTACACATGCTCGAACCAGGTCTCGTTGAGGGGACCGGGGGACAGTAGCACCACCCGTGGGGCATCCGGCCCGGTGGCGGGCGAAGGCAACCCGATCAGACTTTGGCGCAGGGTCTGGAAGAAACGGGTGAGGCGATGGGCCTGGGCATCCCGATACAGGCTGGGGAACACCCGGGACAGGATCACCCGGTTCTCCAGGGCATACCCGGCCCCGGAAGGGGCCTGGGTACGGTCCCCCAGGACCACGAAATGTCCATCGGGACGGCGCACCAGGTCGGCCGCATACAGGGCCAGGGGATTGGGGACCTCGGGCAGACTGCCGACACAGGGACGCAGAAACCCCGGATACCCATAGATCAGTTCCAGGGGCAGCAGGCCCTTGCGGATCAGTTCGCGGGGACCATAAAGATCCTTGAGGATCAGGTTCAGAAGTTCCGCCCGCTGGATGAGGCCGGTCTCGATGACGGCCCATTCCTTGCTTTCCAGCACCATGGGCACCGGATCCAGCGGCCAGGAGCGCTCAGCCCCCTGAGGGTCGGAATAGACGTTGTAAGTGACCCCGCTTTCCCGCAGCAGGCGCCCGACATCCGCGGCCCGCTCCGCCAGCCCCTCCCGTCCCAACTGCGCCAAGGCCCCCATGATCGGCTCCCATTGCGGACGCAGGGCACCCTCGGGCGTGAGCAGCTCATCAAAGCGGTTCCCGGACAGGGCGTATTCCGGGGTCAACAGCGGCAGGGGCGCGTGGACAGCCATGAGGTAAGCCGGGCCGGGGCCCGGTCAGACAGCCCTGTCCAGACTGAACCAGGTGTCGGCGATCATGTCGTGCAATTCATTCATCTCCTGCTGGAGCTGGTCGATGAAGCGGTGCAGTTCATCTGCCTCCAGAAGCTTGTCGACGTTGGCTTCCATCACATGACGCCTGACCTGAATGGCCAGGCGCAAGGCGATCTCGTTGCGGGGCAGATTGGTCAGACTGATTTCCACCTCGCCCAGGGCATGGGCCACGGCACGGGGAAACTCGCGGTCCTGAAAGATGAATTTAAGCACATCCTCGCCATTGACCCGTCGCCGTACATGCTGGCGATACATCTGGAAGGCACTGAGGGACTTGAGGATATTCACCCACAGCAGGCTCTCGAACTGGGCCATGGCAGCCTCGTCCTGAGGATCGTTGCTCAACAGCCCCATGGCCCCCACATCCAGCAGGCGAGTGGTCATATCCGCCCGCTCCAGATTACGGCCGGCGCGAATGAAGTCATAGGCCGCGTCATGACTCATGGTGCCCGCCAACATGCCGGTAAGCTGCTGGCAATGGCTGATCACCTTGACCAGGTACTGATAGCGTCCCCGCTTACTCAGCCCGGTGTCCACGGCGGAGTCGGCATAGTGATACAGCTCGTTCACCGTCTCCCAGACCTCGCTGGGGACCAGATCCCGGGTGGTACGCACATTTTCCCGGGCCGCCCGCAAGGCATTGAGGATAGACCCCGGGTTATCGCCGTCCGCCAGCAGGAACTTCACCACGTTGCGTTCATCGTACTTGCGGTAGTTCTTTTCGTAGATCGATTCATTGCCGGTAATGGACACCATACCCCGCCAGGACAGGCGCACGCTGCGGGGCATGTCCAGGGCCAGATGGTTGAAGGCGGTGACCATGCGCGCGGCATTCTCGGCCCGCTCAATGTAGCGGGCCATCCAGTAAAGACGTTCGGCAACACGTGAAAGCATGGGGTCAGGCCTGCAGGTTGAGGGACAAGGACGAGGTCATTCCGTATCGACGATCCAGGTGTCCTTGCTCCCCCCGCCCTGGGAGGAGTTGACCACCAGGGAGCCTTTGCGCAAGGCTACCCGGGTCAGGCCACCGGCAGTCACGTCGGTACGCACCCCCTGCAGGATGAAGGGGCGCAGATCCAGATGGCGGGGCTCCAGATGACCATCGCACAGGGTGGGTGAGGTGGAGAGCTTCAGGGTGGGCTGGGCGATATAGTTGCGCGGGTCCTTGCGGATCAGCTCGGCGAACTCCTGGCGCTGCTTGCGCGTGGCATGGGGGCCGACGATCATGCCGTAGCCACCGGACTCATTGGCGGGTTTGACCACCAGATGTTCCAGGTTGGCCAGCACGTACTCCCGCTCCTTGGGGTTCATGCACAGATGGGTGGGCACATTGGGGATGATCGGGTCCTGGTCCAGGTAGTAGCGGATCATCTTGGGCACGAAAGCATAGACCACCTTGTCGTCCGCCACCCCCGCACCGGGGGCGTTCACCAGGGCCACGTTGCCCTTGCGCCAAGCCCGCATCAGTCCCTTCACCCCCAGCATGGAGTCGGGATTGAAGGCCTCCGGATCCAGGAACAGGTCATCAATGCGCCGGTAGATCACGTCCACCCGTTCCAGACCCGCGACCGTGCGCATGTAGACACAGTCATCGTCACTCACCACCAGGTCAGCCCCCTCCACCAGTTCGGCCCCCATGCGCTGCGCCAGATAGGCATGCTCGAAATAGGCGGAGTTATAGATGCCGGGGGTCAGTACCACCACCTGCGGATAGTCCATGGGGCGAGGGGACAGGGCAGCCAGCATGTCAAACAGCAAAGAGGGGTACTCGTCCACCGGGCGGATGCTGTAGTTCTCGAACAGTTCGGGGAAGACCCGCTTGGTGACCTGGCGGTTTTCCAGCATGTAGGACACCCCGGACGGGACGCGCAGGTTGTCCTCCAACACGTAGAAGGTACCGTCGGCATCGCGCACCAGGTCGGAACCGCAGATGTGGGCCCAGACACCATGGGTCGGCTGGATGCCGATGCATTGCTCGCGAAAGTTCTTCGACTTGGCCAGTACCGACTTGGGAAAGACCTTGTCCTTGACGATGCGCTGTTCGTTGTAGAGATCGTTGATGAACAGGTTCAGGGCCGTGAGCCGCTGGGCCAGCCCCGCCTCCACCCGTGCCCACTCACTGCGGGGGATGATGCGGGGGATGATGTCGAAGGGCCAGGCCCGGTCGATGTTACCCCCTTCGGTGTACACCGTGAAGGTGATCCCCATCTCCACGATGGCGTGCTCGGCGGCCGCCTTGCGTTCGTGCAGTTCCTCATCGCTCAGGGAGCGCAGATAATTGGTCAGGGTGAGTGCTGCCTCCCGTGCCTGTCCCGGGGCGGCGATGAGCTCATCATAGAATCCAGCCGGGTCGTAGGACTTCCAGTCAATGGTCATGGGATTTTCCGTGGTTCCTGGGGCGGGGCGCGCTGGTGACGGGTGGACATTCAGCCGGGCTGGTCGGCAGCCTTGACCACGACCGGCCCATCGCCACCGCCCTCCAGCGGCACCGGGGCATCACTGCTGCGATAATGAACCAGTTTCCAGTAACCGAACAGATTGGTCTTGTGCACCCCCACGCGATGGAGATCCGGCCATTGCGGCAGGCTGTCCAGTTCCATGTCAGGACGAAAACCCATGAGACGGGAGAGCGGACGCAGCATCTGCTCCAGCCGCCGCAGAAAAGGATGCCGGGAGGCGAAATGATTGATCACCACCACATCCCCGCCGGGTACACAGACACGGCGCATCTCCGCCATCAGCCTGTCCGGATTAGGCACGACCGAAGCCACATACATGGCCACCACCCCGTCAAAGCTGTTGTCCGGAAACGCCAGCGCCTCCGCATCCATCTCCAGCAGGGCCTCCACCTGGGGCAGCGACTCGTCCCGGGTCCGTTCCCGAGCCAGCTGCAGCATGTCAGGGCTGATGTCGATGCCGACCACACGGGCATCCCGACGATATTCCGGCAACGACAGGCCGGTGCCGACACCCACTTCCAGAATGCGCTGCCCGGGACCATTGTTGACCAAGTGCACAGCCATGCGCCGGCCCCCGGCGAAGATCGGTCCGAACACCCTGTCGTAGTAACGGGCATAGCGGCGGTAGGCGGTGCGGATTGAAGATAGGTCCATGGGGTCGGATCACTTTTTGAGTGTTAGCCTGTTTTAACGAGTCAAGGCGGCAGATTCAAGTCAGGATACTATGTATCCGCTCCCCATTGGGGTTAGAAAGTTCGGGGGGTGAGAGGGAACGAATGCTCAAAGGAGTAGCATGACATTGTTGATTCACTGTGACACCCGCCAAGGATCCCGGACCCATGCTGATTGAGGGTGACTTTCGTCCGGCCTGGTGGCTGCCGGGCGCCCATCTGCAGACTCTCGCGCCCACCCTGATGCGCCGACGATCACTGATCCCCCTGCGACGGGAACGCCTGGAGCTGCCCGATGGGGATTTCATGGATCTTGACTGGGCGCCGGAGCAGCCCGGCCCCCGGGTGATCCTGTTCCACGGGCTGGAAGGTTCCAGCCGTTCGCCCTACGCCAACGGACTCATGCGACGCCTGCACGACCAGGGGTTCCAGACCCTGACCATGCATTTCAGGGGCTGCAGCGGCGAGCCCAATCGCCTGCCCCGCAGCTATTTTGCCGGTGACACCGGGGACATGGCCTGGCTGGTCGAATACCTGTTGCGGCAGGATCCCGCAAGACCCGTTGCCGCCATCGGTGTCTCGCTGGGAGGCAACGCCCTGCTCAAGTGGCTGGGGGAAACCGGCACGGACAATCCTCTGGCTGCCGCCGTCGCCATCTCCGTCCCCTTCGACCTGGATCAGTCGGCCCGGCGCATGGAACAGGGTCTCTCCCGCTTTTACCAATGGTATCTGGTAGGGCGCCTGAAGCGTTCCACCTGGAGAAAGTGCCGACTCATGCCCATGCCACTGAACTGCAGCACCCTGAAGCGGCTGCGAACCTTCCGGGAATTCGACGATACCGTCACCGCTCCCTTGCACGGTTTTACCGGTGTGGATGATTACTACACCCGCTGCAGTTCCCGACCCTATCTGCGGGGTATCCGCCGCCCTACCCTCATCCTGCACGCCCGCAATGACCCGTTCATGACGCCGGGGACAGTCCCCACGGCCGATGAACTCTCGCCCAGCACCCGCCTGGAACTGACCCGGGGTGGCGGTCATGTGGGTTTCGTCGAAGGCGTGGGGCGCTACTGGCCTGAACGCAGGATTGGAGACTGGCTTGGGGGCATTTTTTTGAGCACCCCGGGTTAGCCCGTCACGGGTCAAAGGGTATGATCGATGGAGTCCCGGGGCAGGCTACGCCAACCTGCCCCGGGGACTGGTATTGCAGCGATAACGGCCCTGAAGGAATACCCAAGGAGAACAATAAAGTGCTTCAGACCTTGATCGACTTTAACAACTGGCTCAATGGGGTCGTCTGGGGCCCGCCCTTCATGATCCTGCTGGTGGGCACCGGTCTCTATCTCACCTTCCGCCTGGGTTTTTTCCAGTTCACCCATCTGCGCTTCGCCTGGCAGCGCACCTTCGCCACCCTGTTCCGTAAAAAATCCGCCCAGGACAAGGGCGCCATCACCCCGTTCCAGGCGGTGTCCTCGGCCATGGCGGCCACCATCGGCGTCGGCAATATCGCCGGCGTGGCCACCGCCATCGCCCTTGGGGGGCCGGGGGCCGTCTTCTGGATGTGGATGGTGGCTCTGGTGGGCATGGCCACCAAACTGGCCGAAGCCACGTTGGGCCTGAAATATCGACGCGTGGAGGATGACGGCCGGGTCTCCGGCGGGGTTTTCTATTACATCGAGAACGGCCTGGGCAAGCGCTGGAAGTGGCTGGCCGTACTCTATGCCATCCTGGCAGGACTGGCCGCCTTCGGCATCGGCAACATGGTGCAGGCCAACACCATGGCCCATGCCATGGAAACCGGACTGGGCATCCCCAACTGGGCCACCGGCATCGGCGTCATGCTCCTGGTGGGCGCTGTCACCCTGGGGGGTATCAAGCGCATCGCGGTGACCGCGGAACGCATCGTACCCACGATGGCCCTGATCTATGTGATCGGCGCCGTTGGCATCCTGATCAGCTACTACGACCAGATCCCCGGCGCCTTCGCACAGATCATCAGCGGTGCCTTCACCCCGGCCTCGGCCATCGGTGGTTTTGCCGGCGCCACGGTGGCCGGTGCCATCCGCTACGGCATTGCCCGGGGGATCTTTTCCAACGAGGCCGGTCTGGGCTCGGCGTCCATCGTCCACGCCCAGGCCCGTAACAAGCCCTTTGCCCAGGGCCTGTGGGGCATGTGGGAGGTGTTCATCGATACCCTGGTGATCTGCACCATGACCGCCCTGGTGATCCTGGTGACGGGGGTGATACAGACGGGACAGACCGGGGCCGAACTCACCACCAGCGCCTTCTCCCTCGGCCTGCCGGGCCTGGGTGGCTGGGTGGTGCTATGTGCCATCGTGCTGTTTTCCTACACCACCATGCTGACCTGGAACTTCTACGGGGAAAAGAGCTGGGAGTATGCCTTTGGTAAACGGGTCATCCTGCCGTACCGAATCATCTTCATCGGCTTTCTGTATCTGGGGGCCATCGGCGGCCTGACCACCATCTGGGATATCTCGGACACCCTCAACGGCCTGATGGCGGCGCCCAACCTGATCGCCCTGCTCCTGCTGGCGGGAGTACTTGCCAAGGAGAAGGTGCAATACCTCAAGGAGCAGAAGGAGGAAATGCGCAAGGAGAAAGAGAACGGGCAGGACGAGAAGGAAGGCCCCGGCTGAAGCCGCAAGCCCCCTGCCCTTCACCCCTCTCCCCCTGGGGAGAGGGGTTTTGGTCCTTACTGACGCTCGATGGGAGCGTCCTCGCTGCGGCCGTAGGCAAAGATGCCCAGGCCCACGATCATGACCCCCAGGTAGGGAGACAGCTGCCACAACACCCCGAACATGCCCAGTTCCGGGGGTACCCTGGGCAGGGCGTAGAAGATGCCGGCCAGGCCGGCAAGAAAGACCAGGATTCCAATACCGATACGCACGACACAAACCCTCTTGTTCCGATGGCGGCCGTCACCCTACCAGATCCGGCCCCGGGCATCCTTGCGCTGACGCATGGCTTTGGCAGGCAAATCGGTGCATGCTGGACATGAAGCCTCCATCCCTCAAAGAAAAAAGGCCTGCCATGAGACTCCCGCACCCACGTCTTCCCTTCACGCTGCCGCCGATGCTCTGTCTGCTGGCGGCCATGGCCTTCACACCGGCCACGGCGAATGAAACCGAAGCCACGCTCCCCGTCTTCACCCTTGAACAGGTGGCGGAGCACCACAGTCCAGATGACTGCTGGATGGCCATTCACGGCAAGGTCTATGACCTCACCCCCTACGTGCCGAATCATCCCGGACCGGCGGGCATGATGCTGGTCTGGTGCGGGCAGGAAAGCACCGAGGCCTGGGAGACCAAGAGCTACGGCGAACCCCACAGCAGTCTGGCGGCACGTCTGCTCCAGCGCTATTTCATCGGCACCCTGGAAGAAACCGACTAGAGAACTTGGGCTTTGCGCCGGGGTCTGAAAGCTCACACCCACCCGGAGCCCCGCCATGCGTCGATGTCTTCTGACCGCCCTGCTGATCACCCTGCCCTGGAGTCCCGGCCTCATTGCCCGGGAGGCACCGGGCCATGGCGATCTGTTTGACCATGACCTGCGGCGCCTGCACTCCAGCGAGGTGGTCAACCTGCGGGAGCGGTTCGCCGGACACCCCCTGCTGATCGTGAACACCGCCAGTCATTGCGGTTTCACCGGACAGTTTTCCGCCCTGGAGGCCGTGCACCGCAAGTATGCGGACCAGGGGCTGAAGGTGGTGGGATTTCCGTCCAACGACTTTCGTCAGGAAGCGGATGATGAAGCAGACACGGCCCGGGTCTGCTTTCAGAACTTCGGCGTGAGTTTCGACATGTTCGCCCCCATCAGCGTGCGGGGTGACACGGCCCACCCCATCTTCCAGGAACTGGCACGGCAAAGCCGGGCGCCGAGATGGAATTTCTACAAGTACCTGGTGGACCGGGAGGGACAGGTGGTGGCCACCTTCTCCAGCATGGTGTCGCCGGATTCCCGGCGTTTTGAGGCGGCGGTGGAAAGACTACTGCGGGATTGACATAAAAAAAGCCCCTCTCCCCTTGATCAGGGAGAGGGGCTTTGGGGACTTATCAGGAAGCCTCGTTGACCGCCTTCATGCTCAGGCGGATGCGGCCCTGCTTGTCCACTTCCAGGACCTTGACCTTGACGGTCTCGCCTTCCTTGACACGCTCGGAGACACTCTCCACGCGCTCTTCTGAGATCTGGGAGATATGCACCAGACCGTCGCGACCGGGCAGGATGGTGACGAAGGCGCCGAAGTCCATGATCTTGGCTACACGACCTTCGTAGATCCGACCCACTTCCACGTCGGCGGTGATCTCTTCGATCCGGCGACGGGCCTCTTCACCGGCCTCCTTGTCCACGGAAGCGATCTTCACGATACCGCTGTCGTCGATGTCGATGGTGGCACCGGTCTCTTCCGTCAGGGCGCGGATGGTGGCGCCGCCCTTGCCGATCACATCGCGGATCTTTTCCGGGTTGATACGAATGGTGATGAAACGTGGGGCGTAGGCGGACATCTCGACGCGCGGGGTGCTGATGACCTTGTTCATCTCACCCAAGATATGCAGGCGACCTTCGCGGGCCTGAGCCAGGGCGGCCTCCATGATGTCACGGGTGATGCCGTCGATCTTGATGTCCATCTGCAGGGCGGTGACGCCCTCTTCCGTGCCGGCCACCTTGAAGTCCATGTCACCCAGATGATCTTCATCACCCAGGATGTCGGTCAGCACTGCAAAACGGTCGCCGTCCTTGATCAGCCCCATGGCCACACCGGCCACCGGCGCCTTCAAGGGCACGCCGGCATCCATCAGGGCCAGGCTGGTACCGCAGACGGAAGCCATGGAGCTGGAGCCGTTGGATTCGGTGATCTCGGACACCACGCGCAGCACGTAGGGGAAGTCGCCTTCCGCCGGCATCACGCCCTGCACGCCCCGCTTGGCCAGACGGCCATGGCCGATCTCACGTCGCTTGGGCGAGCCCACCATGCCGGTTTCACCGGTGCAGTAAGGCGGGAAGTTGTAGTGCAGCATGAAGCGTTCGCGGCGCTCACCCTCGATGGCATCGATGATCTGGGAGTCCCGATCCGTGCCCAGGGTGGCAGTGACGATGGCCTGGGTCTCGCCGCGGGTGAACAGGGCGGAACCATGGGTACGGGGCAGCACGCCGACGCGCACGTCGATGGGACGCACGGTGCGTGTGTCACGACCGTCGATACGGGGCTGGCCGTCCAGGATGCGATCGCGCACGATGCGCTTTTCCAGACCGTGGAAGATCTCCTTGACCTCATCGGCCAGGGGGGAGCCTTCCTCGCCATCGGCAAGGCGGGCCACCACGGCCTCGCGGACCTCGGCGATGCGGTGGGTGCGTTCCTGCTTCTCGGCCACCTGGTAGGCGGCGGTCAGGTCGGCACTGCAGGCCTCCAGCACACGGGCACGCAAGTCGGTGTTGCCTTCCGCGGGCTGCCAGTCCCAAGCCGGCTTGCCGGCTTCGGCGGCCAGTTCCTGGATGGCCTGGATCGCCACCTGCATCTGCTCGTGCCCATAGATCACAGCACCCAGCATCACCTCTTCGGAGAGCATGGCGGCTTCGGATTCCACCATGATCACGGCGTTGGCCGTACCGGCCACCACCAGGTCCAGGGCGGAGTCCTTGAGCGGGGAACGATCGGGGTTGAGGATATACTGACCGTCCACATAGCCTACCCGGGCGGCGCCGATGGGACCGGCGAACGGCAGGCCGGACAAGGCCACCGCCGCGGAGGCACCCAGCAGGGCCGGGATGTCCGGGTCCACTTCCGGGTTCAGGGACATCACCGTGGCCACCACCTGGACTTCATTGATGAAGCCCTTGGGGAACAGCGGGCGCAGGGGCCGATCGATCAGGCGGGAGGTCAGGGTCTCCTTTTCGGAGGGACGACCTTCACGCTTAAAGAATCCACCCGGGATACGGCCAGCTGCATAGGTCCGTTCCTGATAGTTCACGGTCAGGGGAAAGAAATCCCGGCCCGGCACGGCATCCTTGCGGCCCACCGCCGTGACCAGCACCACGGTGCCGGCCACATTGACCATAACGGCGCCGGAGGCCTGACGGGCGATCTCGCCGGTTTCGAGGGTAACGGTATGCTGACCATACTGGAACGACTTGCTTATTGACGGCACGTTGAATCCCGGTTTTGACTGGTTCTTGTTCGATGGCTCCGGCCGAGACTCAACGGCGCAGGCCGAGGCTGCTCACCAGCTCCTGGTAACGATCCTGGTCCTTGCGCTTGAGATAGTCCAGCAGCTTGCGGCGCTGGTTGACCATCTTCAGCAGACCACGGCGGGAATGATGATCCTTCTTGTGCTTGGCAAAATGCTCCATCAGGTGCTGGATGCTGGCGGACAGCAGGGCCACCTGCACTTCCGGGGAACCGGTGTCCACGGAACCACGCTGGTATTTTTCCACGATGGCGGACTTGACTTCACTGCTAAGGGACATGCTCTAAGACTCCTGGAATTGACCCCGGCACCCTCTTGGCCGGAATCGTTACATTCGTTGAAGGCCCGCGATTCTATCACGCGCCCCCTGTTTGGAACAGGGTTTCACCCTGAATTCGAGGGGATCATCAGCCGCTTGGGTGCCACCTTGCCATCGTCCTGGAGCTGACCAATACCCATGAAACGATCACCGGGTCCGTAGAGTCGCAGCCACCCGGTCCGGGCAAGACCGGGTACGAACACCGCCTGCCCCTGGGCAAGATAGAAGGCGCTGTCCGCATCCAGATGCACCACGGGCCAGTGCATCAGGGCCTCGTCGGCCGGATGCAACGCCGTATCCAGGGCCTCGGGGCCCTGCTCGGCCAGCGTCTCCAGTTGTGCCAGCGTCACCATCCGGGGCGCTTGGAACGGCGTCAGCCCCACCCGCCGCAGTTCGATCACATGGGCGCCACACCCCAGTGCCCGGCCGATATCTTCCACCAGCGTGCGGATATAGGTCCCCTTGGAACAGGCCACATCCAGACTCAGGGTATCCGCGGTCCGGGACAGGCAGTCCAGATGGTGAATGGTCACCGGGCGCGGTGCCCGTTCCACTTCCCGCCCCTGGCGGGCCAGATCATAGAGCCGCTGCCCCTGGTGCTTGAGGGCGGAATACATGGGCGGGATCTGCTCGATAGGACCCCGGAACCGGGCAAGGACCGCCTCGATCCGGGTGTCATCCAGTTCAGGCACGGGGCAGGTCTCGATCACTTCTCCTTCCGCATCCGCCGTGGTAGTGGTCACCCCCAGGCGGCAGACGGTGCGGTACTGCTTGTCCGCATCCAGCAGGAAGGCGGACACCTTGGTGGCCTCGCCGAAACACAGGGGCAAAAGACCGGTGGCCAGCGGATCCAGGCTGCCGGTATGACCGGCCTTTCTGGCCTTGAACAGATACTTCACCCGCTGCAAGGCCTGGTTGGAGGTATAGCCCACCGGCTTGTCCAGCAGGATCAGGCCGTGCACATCACGGCGCTGGATTCTTGGCTTGCTCATGAATGGTCGTCGGTGTCATCCCGATGGCGGGCCTTGTCTTCGGCCACGGCCCGGTCGATCAGCGCGGAGATGCGAGCACCTTCGCGCTGGGTATCGTCATAATGAAAATGCAGCTCGGGTATGGAGCGGATGCGCATGCGCCGCCCCAACTCCCGACGCAGGAAGCCGGCCGCCTTGCGCAGTCCTTCCGAGGTGACCTTGATGGCCTCATCGTCCCCGAGCACGGTGAAGAAGACCTTGGCGTGGGCTAGGTCCCGACTCACCTCCACCCCGGCGATGGTGAGCATCCCCACCCGGGGGTCCTTGAGCTCCTCACGCACCAGCTCGGCCAGCTCCCGCTGGATCTGATCCCCCACGCGCTGGGCACGGGAATATTCTTTAGGCATCTCGAAACATCTCCAGGCCTTCGCGTATCGGATACGGGCGATTACAGCGTCCGCGCCACTTCCACCCGCTGGTAGACCTCGATCTGGTCGCCGGGCTTCACATCATTGTAGTTCTTCACCGCGATGCCGCACTCAGTGCCGGTCCGCACCTCGTTGACGTCATCCTTGAAGCGACGCAGGGATTCCAGCTCGCCCTCGTAGACGACCACGTTGTCTCGCAGCACGCGGATCGGGTTGCCGCGGCGCACCGAGCCCTCAATGACCAGACAGCCCGCCACCGCACCGAACTGGGACGACTTGAACACATCCCGCACCTGGGCCAGACCCACGATCTCCTCCCGCAACTCGGGGGAGAGCAGACCGGTCAGGGCCTGTTTGACGTCGTCGATGGCCTCGTAGATCACGCTGTAGTAGCGCAGATCCACTTCCTGTTCCGCCACTGCCTTGCGGGCACCGGCATCGGCACGCACGTTGAAACCGATGATGATGGCGTTGGAGGCCTTGGCCAGATTGACGTCGGACTCGGTGATACCACCCACACCGGCAGCCACGATCTTCACCTTGACCTCGTCGGTAGACAGCTTTTCCAGGGAGTCGCGCAGGGCCTCTGCGGAACCCTGTACATCGGCCTTGAGCAGGATATTGACCACCGAGGCGGCACCTTCCTGCATCTGGCTGAACAGGTTTTCCAACTTGGCGGCCTGCTGGGTGGCCAGCTTGGACTCGCGGAACTTGCCCTGACGGAACAGAGCGACTTCGCGGGCCTTGCGTTCGTCGGCCAGTACCAGCATGTCGTCACCGGCATTGGGCACGCCGGACAGGCCCAGCACTTCCACCGGGATGGAGGGACCGGCCGTCTTCTCGGGCCTGCCGTTCTCATCGAACATGGCACGCACCCGACCGAATTCCTGACCGGCCAGGATCACATCACCCTTGTTCAGGGTACCGGCCTGCACCAGCACGGTGGCGACGGGACCGCGCCCCTTGTCCAGGCGGGATTCGATGACGACACCCCGGGCCGGGCCTTCCTTCGGCGCCTTGAGCTCCATCAACTCCGCCTGCAGATGAATGGCCTCCAGCAGACGCTCCATGCCATCACCGGTCTTGGCGGAGACATGGACGAACTGGGTATCGCCACCCCATTCCTCGGAAATCACGTTGTGCTGGGACAACTCGTTCCTGACCCGATCCAGATCGGCCTCGGGCTTGTCGATCTTGTTGACTGCCACCACCATGGGCACTTCACCGGCCTGGGCGTGCTGAATCGCCTCCAGGGTCTGGGGCATGACGCCGTCATCGGCGGCCACCACCAGCACCACCACGTCGGTGACCTTGGCACCACGGGCACGCATGGCGGTAAAGGCCGCGTGGCCGGGAGTATCAAGGAAAGTGATCCCGGTGCCTTTCTTGAAGGGGACGTGATAGGCGCCGATGTGCTGGGTAATGCCCCCCGCCTCGCCCGAAGCCACCTTGGTGCGACGGATGTAGTCCAGCAAAGAGGTCTTGCCATGGTCCACGTGTCCCATGACGGTGACCACGGGAGGACGCGACAGGGCCTCGCCCATCTCCTCGGTCTCCAGGGCCAGCTCCTCACCCACTTCGGCATCCTGCATGGGCTTGGCGACATGCCCCATCTCCTCCACCACCAGGGTGGCGGTATCCTGATCAATGGACTGGTTGATGGTGGCCATCACACCCATGCCCATCAGGGTCTTGATCAGCTCGGGGGCCTTGATGGCCATCTTCTGGGCCAACTCACCCACGGTGAGCATCTCGGGAATGCTCACTTCGCGCACCACCGGGGCGGTGGGACGCTCGAAACCGTGCTTGCCCGTCGGACTCGCGGCAGCCCCACCGCGTCCAGCCTTACCCTTGCCGCGGCGGCCGCGCTTGTCGCTGGCCACGTGCAGCTCTTCACGCTTGGACTTGCCGACCTCTTCGCGCTCCTTGCCACGACGGCGGCGGCGGGGGTTGTCCGACGCCGGCGCCGGGGTAGCGGCAGCACCAGAGGGTGAGGCAGGTCCGGGAGTCGCCGCAGCGGCGGGGGTGGGGGTGGTGGGGGCGGCGGCCGCGGCCCGTTCCATGGCCGCCTTGCGGGTCGCCTCTTCCACAGCCTGGCGCGTCTGGAGCTCAGCCTCGCGCCGGGCCATGGCCTCGGCCTCCTTGATCATTTCAATCTCACGGGCCTTGAGTGCTTCCGCCGCCTGGCGAGCCGCTTCTTCCGCTGTCCGCTGTGTCTCCTCGGCACGGCGCAACTCAGCCTCGGCAGCGGCACGCTCGGCTTCCTTAGCCTGCATTTCCAGCTCTTCCGGTGTCGGCTGCGGGACTTCCGCCGTCACGACCGGCGTCGGCTCCGGGGCGGGCGGTGCCATATCGGCAGCCGTCTTCTCAACCGAAGACGGGACTTCCGGGATCTCGCTGGAGGTCTCCGTCACCAGGGATTCCGGCGCCGTCTCAACCACATCGGCGTCCGTCTCACCCTGTTTCACGTAGGTGCGACGCTTGCGCACCTCCACGCTCACGGTCTTGGCGCGACCCTGGGCGCTGGTCACTTTGAGTTCCGTGGTGCTCTTGCGTCGCAGGGTAATGCGGCGGGCCTGGCCGGCCTCTGAAGTCTTGCCGTGAACCTTGCGCAGATGTTCCAGGAGCTGCAATTTCTGCTCCTCGGTGACGGTCTGATCGGGATCCGCAACGGGCACTCCCGCCTCGGACAACTGCTCCAGCAGTCGTTCCACGGGCGTCCCAACTACTTCGGACAATTGTTTCACCGTAACGTCGGTCATGTGCCGTTACCTCCGATCTGAATGCTTCCGCGAACCCTGGCCGCGACTCAGGGTCGCGGGGCGTGCGCACGGCTGGCGCACACCGGTCCAACTGTCTTATGCGTCTTTTGGCTGGTCCGCAAACCAGGGGGCACGGGCAGCCATGATCAGGCCGGCGGCCTGCTCGGCATCGATCTGTGCCAGTTCTACCAAGTCGTCCACCGACTGTTCCGCCAAGTCTTCCATGGTGCAGACCCCGCGGGATGCCAGTCGGTAGGCCAACTCACGATCCATACCATCCATCTCCAGCAGATCCTGCGCCGGCTCACCCGTGGTCACCTGCTCTTCGGTGGCAATGGCCCGGGTCAGCAGTGCATCGCGCGCCCGACGTCTGAGCTCTTCGACCATATCTTCGTCGAACTCTTCGATCTGCATGATCTCTGTGGTGGGCACATAGGCCACTTCATCAATGCTGGAAAAGCCTTCTTGCACCAGAATGGCCGCAACTTCCTCATCCACGTCCAGACTGCCCATGAACATCTGCTGCAATTCTGCGGACTCGCTCTCGCTCTTTTCCACCGCCTGCTTTTCGCTCATGACATTGAGTTCCCAGCCGCTCAACTGAGAGGCCAGGCGGACATTTTGCCCACCACGGCCGATGGCCTGGGAGAGCTTTTCTTCCGCTACGGCGATATCCATGACCCGATTATCCTCATCCACCACAATGGACAGGACTTCGGCCGGGGACATGGCATTGATCACGAACTGAGCGGGATTGTCATCCCAAAGGATAATATCAATTCGCTCTCCGGCCAGTTCATTGGATACGGACTGCACCCGGGAACCACGCATGCCTACGCAGGCGCCCACCGGGTCCAGCCTGGGATCCAGGGATCGGACGGCAATCTTGGCGCGCATCCCGGGATCACGGGCCGCGCCCATGATCTCGATCAGGCCCTGCCCCACTTCCGGCACTTCCAGCTTGAAGAGCTCCACCAGAAACTCGGGGGCGGTACGGCTGACAAACAGCTGGGGACCACGAGCCTCGGTACGCACATCCTTGAGATAGCCGCGGAGGCGATCATTGGGGCGCACGGACTCACGGGCGATCATCTCGTCCCGGGGGATAAAGGCCTCGGCATTGCCCCCCAGATCCAGAAACACACCATTGCGCTCCGAGCGCTTGACCACGCCCATCACCAGCTCACCGACACGGCTCTGGAATTCATCCACCACCTTGGCACGCTCGGCCTCGCGCACTTTCTGCACGATCACCTGCTTGGCGGTCTGGGCGGCAATACGACCAAAATCCACCGACTCAATGGGCATCTCGACGTATTCACCCACCTGGACATCGGGGTTTTTCTGGATGGCGTAGGAATACAGGATCTGTCGATCCGGGGATTCGAACTCGGGGTCCTCATCATCCACCACCAGCCAGCGGCGAAAGCTCTCGTAATCCCCGGTGTCCCGGTGGATGCTGACACGCACATCGATGTCGCCACCGTGCTTCTTGCGCGTGGCAGAGGCCAGCGCGGCCTCGATCGCCTCGAAGATCACTGCCTTCTCGACACCTTTCTCGTTGGAGACGGCGTCCACCACCAGCAAGATTTCTTTGTTCATCAGTACGTCTCCACAGGACTGTCCCGCTGGGCCGGGATACAGCCCCCGCCGGACAGGACACGGATTATCTAGAATTTGGGCACCAGCCGTGCCCGGGAGATGGCTTCCAGAGGCAGTCGCACGGAATTTTCTTCCACCGCCAGGATCACTGCGGTCTCCTCGACACCGGCGATCCGGCCACGGTAATTGCGCTGCCCCTCGACCGGCCAGTTCAGGCGGACTCGGATATCTTCGCCCTGGTAGCGTCGGAACTGATCCGGGGTAAACAGCGGCCGGTCCATCCCAGGGGATGAAACCTCCAGCCGGTAGGGAACAGGGATGGGATCTTCCACGTCCAGGACACCGCTGACCTGGTCACTGACTGCGGCGCAGTCATCCAGGTTGATGCCATTGGGACCATCGATAAAGATGCGCAGCAAGGCACTGTTGCGCTGCACACGGTACTCCAGCCCCCAGAGCTCGAAACCGAGTCCGGCGATGACGGGAGTGATCAACTCTTTCAATTCCAGGGCGTCCTGACTCACGCACTCTCCACAAACAAAAAATGGGCCTACGGCCCATTCAAGAATACTCGCCGGCCCGGCACCGTACCGGATGCCACCTTGCCATCCCGCCCTACCGGACGACTGACAACATTGCTGGCCAGCTAACAAAAAAACCCCATTAGGGGCCTTGAACAAACAAAAACTCAAGACTCACGCCGGATTGAGCACTGGAATCAGCAATCAATCCGCCGGATTCATCGTGTCTGACACCGCTGTAGGCCCGGACCCATGATCTGAAGGCGGCGTCATCAGGGATGCGTATCCTAACTCACAAAGACGTACCACGTAAAGGGCTACCGGCTGCGCCACAGCGCCCAGGCGGCCAGGCCGAATACCAGCAGATAGCCGGCGAACGCGGCATTGGCGAAGGAGATCCCCAGCCACTGGGGACCCATCTCGTCACACAGACCGGTGGCCAGGAACAGTGTGGGCACCTGCTGCCCCAACCACTCCACCAGGCGTTCAATGATGCCCATCTGAGGCCCCACGCAGGAAAACCCCAAATCCGGCGGCTGGCGCTCAAGCCAGCTCTGATAGCCCGCCACCCCCAGGCCGGCACCCGCCGTGGCCAGCACCAGCCCCCCTGCAATCATCCCCGCCGAGGCAGCCCCGAACACCACGCCGCCCAGCGCCAGTACGGCCAGGGCCATGAACAGCAGGCGCTGAAAGATGCACAGGTGGCAGGGGTGCAGGCTGAACCATTCGGTCAGGCCGATGCTCAGCGCAGCAGACGTCGCCGAAAACAGGGCGATCAGCAACCAGATGGGACGAACCGCGGGTGCGAACATGCATGTCTCCCGAAGACGGGCTATGACCATTGCTTGAGCTTGCGGCACATGATGACCGAATCGGCGGACGGGGAAAAGAGGCATGCCCGACACCCGCCCCTGCGGCTGCACCATCGAGTATTGAACCACCCCTCGAACCCTTCAAAGCCCCCCGCTCACGCGGGGGACCTTGAACTTGACCCGTGGGTCTGCATCCGGATACTGAAAAGCAAACCCAAGCTCCACGGTCAACATGGTTGAACATCTTCCCATAAGAACACGGGCACTGCTGCTCGGGGCCGGCCTGCTGTTTGCTGCCGGCGCCATGCTGGGGCTGGTGCTGCCCATTCGCGCCGAGTTGGAAGGCTTTCCCACATCCCTGATCGGTCTCATCGGCAGTGCCTTTGCCGCCGGCTACGTGGCCGGCTGCCTGTATGTGCCGCGCCTGGTGGCCAAGGTAGGTCATATCCGGGTGTTCGGGGTGATGGCGGCGCTGGTGGCGATGACCGCCCTGATCAACGTCCTGTACGTTTCGCCCCTGGCGTGGATTCTGGTCCGCGCCATGACCGGTTTCGCCTTTGCCGGCGCCACCATGATCATCGAAAGCTGGCTCAGCGAGAGCGCCAGCAGCGAGACCCGCGGACGGGTGTTTGCCCGCTACATGGTGGTCAACCTGGCCAGTTCAGTGCTCGGCCAGCTGGCGGTGATGCTCTATCAGCCGGGTGGCTTTGAACCGTTCGTGATCGTGGCGATCCTGGCCTGTCTGGCCCTGATCCCCACCGCCCTGAGTTCCAGCCGGGCGCCTGAGCCGCTGCACGAGGTCAAGCTGGACTTCAAGCGACTCATCCGGGTGTCTCCCATTGCCGTGGTGGCCTGCTTCGGCGTCGGCCTGGCCAATGGGGCCTTCGGCACCCTGGCGCCGGTCTATGCCAACAGCATCGGCCTGCCGGTCTGGGCCGTCGCCCTGCTGGTGGCCGGAGCCATCGTCGGCGGTGCACTCATGCAGGTGCCGATAGGCCGCCTCTCCGACCGGCTGGACCGGCGCTGGGTGGTGGTGGCCATCGCCCTGACCGGGGCGGGCCTGTCCTTCCTGCTCTACAGCCTGGATCTGCGTGAACCGACGCAGGTGATCCTGATGGTGGTCTTGCTGGGGGGGGCCATGCATACGATCTATCCGGTGGCCGTGGCCCATGCCAACGACCGGGCGGCGGAAGGCAATTTCGTCGCGGTGTCCAGCGGCCTGCTACTGGTCTTCGGCGCCGGCGCCACGCTGGGTCCGGCGGTGGCGGCACCCTTGATGCAGTGGGGTGAGCCGGGCTGGCTGTTCCTGTTCCTGGTCTTCATCTATTCCGGCATGGCCATGCATGCCATCTGGCGGACCCGCATCCAACCGCCCGTGGCAGAGGTGCGGCACACCTTCGTCGGACTGGAGACCATGCAGGGAGCTACTCAGGAAACCATGCACCTGGACCCAAGGGCCGAGGACCCCGGTCAAGAGGCAACGCCATGAGATAACCAGGAATCATCCCGGCGGCCGCCTGAATTGCGACGAAGTTCCCGGATACGAGGCCGCGCAGCGCGCAACATCAGGCGCAGGGCGACTCATCCGCAAGGAAAAATCATCGCCCCGCCGCGCCCTTCGTCCAAGCGAAGGGCGCGGGAGACACAGGTTAACTCCACAAGGAGGCTACGCCATGAACAAGGCACTCATTTTTGGTTTTGCCGTCGCTCTCGGCCTGCTGCCCGCGCTGGGTGCGGTCCAGGCGATGGAAGAGGAAAAGACCATCTACGGCAGCCAACTCATGACCCAGGAGGAGCGGGACGAGTATCGTGCCCGGATGCGGGCGGCAACCACACCCGAGGAAAAGGCACAGATCCGGGAGGAACACCACGCCCGCATGAAGGCGCGGGGCGAGGAAATGGGCGTTGAACTGCCGGACGAGCCCCCCGCTCGGGGTGGGCGCATGGGACCTGGTGGCGGCATGGGACCTGGTGGCGGCATGGGACCTGGGGACGGCACGGGACCCGGCTACGGCCGCTGAGACGACGTTTGTTGGACTGAACGACATCCAGGGTGCCCATGCACCCTGGATCTGAGATGAAGTCACGCAGGCGCATGACGGCGATGACCTGTCCGGTCAGTCGTGGACCTCGCTCCAGGGCACCACCAGCAGTCTTTGGTGATGTTGCTCAAGAATCTCCCGGATCCATCGGCCCTCGGCAGCCTGTCGCGCCTTAAGGACGGGATCGCTCACCGTCACCGGGCTGAGTGCCTGATTCACGATCCAGCCGGCGGGCTCGATGCCGGCCCGCCGCAGATCCGCCTGCAGCGCCGCGGCCTCATGCACCGGCGTGGCCTCCGGCAGGGTACAGATCAGCACGTGGGTGAAGGCCGGATCCCGTAGCCGGGGCAGCAGCTGTTCCACTGCCTCCGGCACGCCCTGGCTCTGGCGCCCCAACTCCCGATGGTAGGCCTGCGCGGCATCCAGCAGGAGGATGGTGTGGCCGGTGGGTGCCGTGTCCAGGACCACGAACTGTTCCCGGGCCTGATCGACCGTCTTGGCAAAAGCCTGGAAGACGGCAATCTCCTCGGTACAGGGAGAACGCAGATCCTCTTCCAGCAAGCGGCGGCCCTCCTCGTCCAGATCCTTGCCGGCGGAGGCCATGACCGCTTCCCGATAACGCCGGGTTTCCAGAACCGGGTCCACGCGCCCGATGGTCATGCCTTCGGGCATCTCGCCCACGGCGGCCTGCACATGCGCCGCCGGATCCGTGGTGGTCAGATGGACCTTGTGGCCGCGCTCGGCCAGGGCCACCGCGATGCGGGCCGCCAGGGTGGTCTTGCCCACACCGCCCTTGCCCATGGTCATGATGGCACCATGGCCACCGACTGCCAGGGCATCCACCAGTGCATCGAAGGATTCCCCCTCCGGCACCGGGAACGATTCGCCGGGCTCGGGCGCGGGCGCGGGCTCCGTGTCGGCCAGCAGGATGCGCAGGCCTTCCAGCCCCATGGGGGGACGACCCCGCAGCGGGCGTTCACTGCGCGGCAGGTCCCTCAGCATGGCGGGTATGCGTTCCAGGGCCTGGCGCCCCCGCGCCTCCAGGGCGCGGGCCACTGGATCATCTTGAGCCACGGCCCGGAACAGGCCGTTGACCACCAGATGCTGATTCGCCACACCCAACTCCCGCAGTTCCCCGCTGGAACGGGCCGCCTCGTTGAGGGCCGCCGCCTCGGGGCGGCTGACGAGTACCAGAGTGGTGCGTCGGCCATCGCCAAGGCTCTCCATGGCCCGGGCATAGATCTCTTTCTGGCCGGCCAAACCCTCCAGCGGCCCCAGGCAGGAGGTACCGGAGGTATTGCTTTCGATATACCCGGTCCAGGCGCGGGGCAGGGACAAGAGGCGCAGGGTGTGCCCCGTGGGCGCGGTATCGAAGACCAGGTGATCGAAGTCCCGGGTGGATCCGGGATCCCCCAACAGGGCAGCGAAGGCGTCAAACGCCGCAATCTCCATGGTGCAGGCCCCGGAGAGCTGTTCCTCCATGCTGTTGACCACGGTTTCCGGGAGTTTGCCCCGGTAGGGACCCACCACCCGCTCGCGATAGTCGGCGGCGGCCTTTTCCGGGTCGATGTTCAGGGCCATGAGGCCCGGCACGCCCCGGATGGGGGTCGGCGTGTCGCAGAGGGGGGTTTCCAGGACCTCGTCCACGTTTGAAGCCGGATCGGTGGAAATGAGCAGGACCTTCCTACCCTGTTCAGCCAGGGCCAGGGCACCGGCGCAGGCCAGCGAGGTCTTGCCCACGCCCCCCTTGCCGGTGAAGAAGAGATGTCGGGTGGGGTCTTGCAGGAAATTCATGAGAAGCCTCGATGTGAATTCATGTCCCCCTGAGTGGAGAAGGGAGCCAGGCCCCCCCCTCAGGGAGAAAAGGAAGTCAGAGCCCCTCTCCCGCTGGCGGGAGAGGGGTTGGGGTGAGGGTGGAGAAGCTTCAATTCAGCCGCAGCAACTGTTACCCGGACTGACGCTCTTGCTGCATTCCACCTCCAGACCCGTCCACTGGGCCAATTGCTCCCGATCCGGGTACACACCCCGACTCCTGACCTCTCCGTTCACCAAGAACACCGGCAGGGCGCCCTCGCCGTCCTGCTCCAGGATGGCCTGAATGGTCGCGTTCTCCACGAAGGCGCCGGGTTGCTGGGACAGGTTGTAACGGGTCACGGTCACGCCGGCATGACGCAGCCAGGCCAGATCCCCTGCCAACTTTGAGAGCTTGGGATCCACACTGGGTCCGCACACGCCGCTGGCACAGCACTGGGGTGGGTCGAATACGGTCACTTCGGTCATGATGATTGTCTCCGGGAGAATGGCATTGCTCGTGTAGAATACGCATTTACGCATATATGATCAAACATATATGATGCACTTGGCGCACCCGCCTCTCTGGGCCTAGAGGCCATCCAGACAGCGATCAGCCCTTCATCAAGAGGAACACTGCCAGCCCCGGATTCAGGACAATGACGCCCAGTTCAGGATGAAATCCCGGATCTGTCCCACATCGCTGAGCGACAGTACGGGCAAAGCGGTCTGCACCGATACCGGCTCGTCCGTAGCCACGGCGATGATGTCCGGGTCCTGAAGGTAGCGGGCAGGCTTGCCCAGGGAGGGACGAAACAGTTCCAGCTTGGGGAAGGGCTCCGCCTTGAATCCCTCCACCAGGATCAGATCGGTGCGGGACGCATCCAGGTGCCCGATCAGCTCCCACAGATCCGGCTCCCGGGACTCGGGCTGCTCCACCATCAGGGCAAACCGCTGAGTGGAGGCAATGAGCATCTGCTCGGCACCCGCCTTGCGCAGTGCGTGGCTATCCTTGCCCGGTTGATCCACATCGAAAGTGTGATGGGCATGCTTGATGACCGCAATCCGAATGCCCCGCTCCCGCAGCAGGGGGATCAACTGCACCAGCAGGGTGGTCTTTCCGGTACCGCTCCAGGCGGCAAAACCCAGGATGGGTGGGGAATGCTCCATGGGGTGTTCTGTCTCCCGCCGAAGGCCTTCGGATCTGTTGGGTGGGGTCACTTCACTTACCGGCCGGAAAAGGATCGCCGTCTTCCCGGCAGACCCGGAGGACACATGGCGGCCATCCCCATGACCTGATCCCGCTCGTCCACGGGGATCGCCACATGTTCGGCGGGCAGGCCGTCGGCCGCCAGTCGCTCCCGGATCACCGCCATGTCCGCCTCGCTCAGGTGGCGACCGGCATACTGGGCACGCAGACGGGCGATCTCCGGATCGATGTCCTCACCGCCTTGGCATGGGACGGGGGGCGCCGACACATGGCCAGCCATGTCCGCCTGTACCGCCGCCTCCAGCAGGCAGGCCAGAGCCGTGTAGGGATGGTCGGGCAGTTCGAATCGGCGGCCTGCCTGCTCGATATCCAGCCGTAGCGGCGTGACCCAGCGGGCCACGAAATGCTGCAGAAACTCATCGGCCGTCATTGGCGCAGGCTCACCCTCCCCGGCTGCGGCCTCGGCACGGGCCGCCAGCAGCCAGGCCACAAACTCCAGCTGCACACTGATCTGATCCGGCAGATCGTGGAAGTCTTCGCCCTTGTCCAGACCGCAGCGCCGGTAGCAGCCGTGTATAGCATGCACCGAACCGCCGGCGATGGTGCCATCCAGGTAACTGGCGGTGTTGAGACTGGGATGATCCGCGCCCGGCATCAGAAAGAGACGGGAATACACCACCAGCAGACCCGGGTCATCCAGGCCCCTCAGGCTGTCCCGCAAGGCCGCCAGCGGGACCTCGACGTCATAGCCGCAGGGTCCGGCGGCCGCTTCCAGGTCCAGGGGCAGGGTATCCCGCAGGGCACTCAGGGTGCCGGGGGCCGGGACCGCAAAGGCCCGGGACAGGCACAGATAATAGGCGGCGCGTTCGATCTCTCGGCCGACGTCGTACATGGAATCACCTTCATCAATTTGCCGTGACTGCAGAACCCCCGGGCATCCGGCACCCGGGGGCGTGACGGGAACGTGGCCTAGTCAGCGGCTGCGGGTGATCCCCAGCACCCCGCCCAGGGCGTTGACCACGTTGGCCAGGAAGATGGCCATGATCAGCAACAGCCACTCCGTGGACGACGGGGCATAGGACAGCACCGGCGGTGCCCAGCTACCCTTGAACAGGGGGATGATCTGGCCGCCGATGATGTACTCGTAACGACCGATGAACAGCCCCACCATCACCAGCACGGCGGCGGCCACCTGGACCAGAATGTTGCGCCGCAGGGCATGACTGAACATGATCACCAGGGCCGTCATCAGGGCCGCCAGTTCAATCCAGTACAGGGGGGAGGAAACGATGTACTGCCAGGCCTGCAGACCTTCCACGTTGCCGTACAGGCCGTTGACGGTCCGGCCCACCACGAACACCAGATGCAGCACGATGGCCCAGGCGAAGACGCCCCCCATCCTCCCGGCAAACACCGAACGAATGGACACCGGCACCTTGTCGGCCTGGAAGCCGTAGGCCAACAGGGTGAAGAAATAGACGAAGGCCAGACCGCCGACGATGGATTCCACGATGAAGGCGGCCGGGATGTCACCGGAGGCCCAGAAGGGGCGGAAACTCTGGGAGCCGTACACCACCCCTGCCAGGGCCGTCACCAGGATGGCAAACAGCAACGTCAGCCGGGTGAGCCCCCGCAGACTGTCCAGGGTGGACTGGGTGGCCCGGGCACGCCAGATCAACAGCAGCAGGCAGACGGTGAAACCGATCACCGCCAGCACCTTCCAGTACAAGGGGGAGCTGAAGGCGAAACTGAAGGGAATGAGGAACATGGCCCGCAGGGGGTAGCCCAACTCCATCATCAGCACCGCCACCCCACCGCTGAGACCGGCCAGGGCCAACCACAAGCTGCGCGCAAACAGGGGACGGAAGGTCTCGCCGGTGAACAAAAAACCGAAGCAGGCCACCATGGCGATGCCGGTGGAGGTGAGCAGGAAAAAGTCATACACCACGATGGGAAAACCCCAGAACAGGCCGTCGTTGGAGATGTTGAAGGCCGCATGGCCCTGGCTGGACAGATTGAACATCACCAGCCCGGCGGTGATCAGAAAGCCGATCCCCGCCACCAGCAGGATGGGCATCTGGATGCCCTTGTTGTCCATGGTTGCAGTGGTCATGGTCTGGATTCCTCTCAAGCCTTGTCTTGGTGGACCGCACGCAGTGAGGGCACTGCCGCGGAGGCGCCGCCCGACAGGTAATAGACCTGGGGCTTGTTGCCGGTTTCATCCTTCAGCCGGGTGCCCCGGTGATCGGCGATGAGCTTATTCACCCGGCTCTCCGGATGATCCAGGTCACCGAAGAAACGGGCCTTGGGGGCGCACACCCGCACACAGGCGGGCACGTATTCCTTCAGTTCCGGGATGTCCTCGTCCAGGTCCGGCACGCCCGCGGGGGCCTGGCTCACCTTGTGGTAACAGAAGGTGCACTTGGAAACGACCCCGTGGGGCTGGATGCCGATGCCCCGACGGGGGTCGTCCTGGGGTCCCTTCCAGGGCGGATCCCACTGGCGGCCCTCCTCCGACGGGAAGACCGTGCGGATGTCCGGCTGCACCACCGCCTTCTCATCGGTGTAGAAACGCACCCCGTAGGGACAGGCCACCTGGCAGTACTTGCAGCCGATGCAGCGGTTCCAGTCGATGAGCACGAACCCGCCCTCCGGGTCCTTGTAGGTGGCCCGGGTGGGGCACACCGAGACACAGGAGGGGTTTTCGCAATGCATGCAGGGACGGGGCAGCCACTTGAGCTGCACGTTGGGATACTTGCCCTCGTGATAGAAGAGCACGTCCTGCCAGTTCTCCCCCGGCAGGCGGCTGTTTTCCATGGCACAGGCCGTGGTACAGGCTTGGCAGCCGGTGCAGGTGTCCAGGTCGATGACCATTCCCCATTTCGCCATGTCTCATGTCTCCTCTGACCGCCAGCGCGCTCAGGCGCGCTCGATGCGAACCTTGGTGGTGTAGTAACTGCACTGGCCGGTGATGCGGTCGGACTGGTTCACCGTGATTTCGCCGCTGTGGCCGGGCTTGCGTCCCTTGGCCCAGCGTCCGTGAGCCCAGTGGCCGTGCTCCATCGGGAATACCAGAGTGTCCGGACGCACCCCCTCGTAGTACTTGCAGAAGCCCTCGATGGCGCCCAGATCGGAACTGATGCGCACCCGTGACCCGTCCGGAATGCCTCGGGCCCGGGCGGTCTTGGGATTGATTTCGATGTAAATGGTATTGCGGCCACCCAGGGTGGGCTGCATGTTGGCGATGGCCACCGGCAGGTTGGCGCCCCGCCCTTCCGCGTGCAGCGCCACCTTGGGGGTGACCATGTAAAGATCACCACCGCCGGGATGGCTGGGTTCCTCCCAGATGGGGAACATGAGCCGGGACGGGTCACGACCGGTCTTGGCGGCGATCCAGTCCGCATGGGCCTCCAGCCAGCCGGAACGGATCTCGAACTTGCCGGACGCGGTCTTGAACAACGCGCCCCTGACTTCATCGGCGGACATGAGACGGGCATGGTCCTGGCCGTCCCACTCATAGAACTCGCCATCGATCTGCCGATAGGGGTAGACCCGCTTGTACCAGACCCCCTTTTCCTTCCAGCTCTCGAAGGAATTGACGCCGTTGTCGCCGGGGTCGCTTTCAAAGCCCTTGGCCAGGTGCCGAATGACGTTCTCCGTGTTGTCCAGGGCTTGGTAGTACTCGCCCATGGAACCATTGATCCGCTTGCCCAATTCGATGAGGACATCACCGAAGTATTTCGTATCGTAGAGGGGCTTGACCGCCGGCACCCGCAACTGGGTCATGGGCCAGCCCTGGAAGGGATAGGTGGGCGCATCCTGCAGCCGCTCCAGATAGGTGTGGTCCGGCAGGATCACGTCGGCGAACATGGCCGTCTCGCTGGGGAACGGGGAAGTCTCGATGACGAACAGTTCCTTGAGGGCCGCCTCCCAGGCCTTCACGTCCGGCGCCGTCCAGATGGCGTTGTTCAGGTAGAACATGATGGTATCCAGCTTGTAGGGCTTGCCCTGCAGGGAGTTGGGCCCGATCTCCTGCATCATGTTGTTGGCCAGCAGGTAGCCGTCGGGATGACCCTTGAGGTCGATGCGAGGCTGCGCCTTCCAGCCACCGGCTCTGGCCCAATCATCCAGGTAGTCATCCGCGTTCACCGGCAAAGGACCGTAGGAGGGCCCCACCTGGTAGGCCAGGCCGCCCTTGGCGTAGAGGGACCCCACCAGGGCATTGAGGGTGTGGATGGCCATGCCGTTGAAGATGCCGTTGCTGTGAGCATGGGCCCCCCGCTCATACAGGGCGATGGCCGGACGGGTGGTACCGAACTCATGGGCGGTGGCCAGGATATCCCGCTCGTACAAGGTGGTGACCTGGGCCGCCCAGCGGGGAGTGCGATCCTTGAGTTCCGCATTCCACCATTCCACCAATCCCTTGACCCACTTCTCCTCGAAGCTGTCCGGGTCCACGGTCTCGCCCGGGATGAAGCGGTTGACGCCGTCGCCGAAATCACCCACGAATGCCTTCTCCCACAGCCCTTCGACAAGGATCACGTGGGCGATGGCCAGGGCCAGGGCACCATCCGTCCCCGGCTTGATGAGCAGGGCCCGATCCGAACCGGCCAGGGTGGTGTTCATGTGTACATCCACCGCCGTGATGCGGGTCTTGGGCACCTTCACCCCGCGGATGTAACCCCACACCTGCATGTTGTTGTTGTAGGGACGGAAGGCCTCCAGGAAACCGGCACCGAACATGAGCAGCATGTTGGCGTTCTTGTAGTCATAGCTGTTGTACCCGCCGATGCCGTCCACCGCCTTCTTGGAGATGATGCTGCCGTCGGAGCACATGGAGGAATGACCGATGGCCACGTTGGGGGAGCCGTAAAGCTTGCCGAAATTGCCCAACAGTCCGGCGCAGGAAGCGCCCCAGCCGCGCCCGTAGAGCAAGGCGAAGCGATGGGATTCCTCCCGCTCACGCAGCCCGTTGAGGCGCTCGGCCACCATGTCCAGGGCCTCGTTCCAGCTGATGGGCACGAAGCCAGGGTCCTGGTCCCGGCCCTTGCTCGGGTTGGTGCGCTTCATCGGCCCCTTGAAACGATCGGGGTCATAGAGGATGTAGGCCCCCAGGGGACCCTTGGGGCAGAGCTTGCCGTTGGAGATGGGGTGGTCCGAGGTCCCGTAGATGGCGTGGACCCGGCCCCCGGTGGTGTAGACATCGATGCCGCAACGGGCCGGGCACTGATGGCAGATGTTCTTGGTGATGGTGGTATCGGCCGACGGTGCCGGCGACCGGGCATGGGACAGGGTCGTCAGGCCGGGGACCACCCCGGCCCCACCGGCCACCACCCCGGCACCCGCCACGGCGCCGGTGGCCTTGAGAAAACGGCGCCGATTGATCAAGGTTTCAAGCAGCTTCATCGAGATCCCTCCTCAGGGTTGACTCAGGCCCGGGACACACCGGGCGCATCCGGAGCAGCCTCCGGGGGATGACATGGGTCCGCTATCCGGGCCGAATCCTCACATTCGGCCATTTGCCGAAACAGGGATCTCGCAAAGGCCTGGGAACGGGCGCAGGGGACACATTCGCTCTCATCGCCGAGGGTCTGGAACGGACTGCCACAGCGGCGGCAGGTGCGCGAACCGAACTCGCGCAGGACTTCCGGCAAGCGCCAGTCATCGTCCTGCCGTGCCTCAATCCGCAGGGCCTGCTCCGGACAGGCCCGCTCACAGGCCCCGCAACCGATGCAGTGACAGGGATCAAAGATCAATGCCGTGGACCCGCTTTCCTCCTGCCGACGAAACAGGGCCCCGGTGGGGCAGACCGAACTGCAGACCCCATGGCCGCGGCAGTCATCACCGACTTCCATGGCACTGAACAGTCCATGGGGCATGGGTAAAGCTTGTTGCCGGGCCAGTTCCAGACAGGCGTTGAGCAGACGCAGACGGGCATCCGAAGGCCGGGCCGACGGCACGCGGGACAAGGCTGGGGGTGCCGTGAGTGACGCCGTCCCGGTCGCCGGGGAGACGAGCGACATCGCCGGTACGGTATGGCCCATCAAACGCCCCGCCTCCAGCCCCAGGCGGCCCAGAAAGGCCCGGCGTGAGGCGTCGGGGATCGAGGGATCTTGTGCCGTCACCCCGCAAGCCCCCGGGGCCGGGGCCGATTGCAGGCGCGGCAGGTGAGACAGGGGGACCCCCATGGTTTCCAGCAGATGGCGGGCCTGATCCAGGGTCGCCCGGGACGGATGGATCTCTGCCCCGCCACCGGAAGGGCAGTGGGCACAGAGTCCACGATCCACCAACCGGGGTCCCTCCCCCGCCAGACGATGGGCGTGGATCAGGGCGGCCGCATCCAGCCCGCCCAGACAGGGCACCATCCGTGATCGAGGCAGGCGCGCAGAAGGCGGAACCTGCTCACACTCCAGATGCGTGGCCGGCGACGCCTCGGACCCGACCCCCTCCAGGGACAAGGCGCCCATGGGACAGGCCGCCACGCAACGGCCACAGCCGGTGCAACCCTCGGCGGGTTCCGGCGCCGCGTCGGCGCTCGACGGCCGCAGGGCCTGAACGGGACAGACCCGCACACAGGCGTCACAGCCGCCGAGGCGAATGGAGAGGGTCTGGCAGGTCATCACCGCCAACTGCAGTCCCCGGGCGGGGTGCAAGGTACGATGCACGGCGACGGGCAGGGAAGAATATGCTTGCATGGCATATGTAAAGCACAAAAAATGCCTGGTTTTATACCAGACTGTTTTCAAAGATGATTTTGACAATCATCAAAATCATCCAGAGGGTCCCGTTACCATGCGGTAACATGAGCACCCGCTAACCCGTCACCATCGGGTAACACCCGGCACAAAGCGTTACCATGCGGTAACCAGGAGTCTGTACGACATGGGCGAACCT
>NZ_JAJNQM010000130.1:0-4399 GCF_022227785.1 Ectothiorhodospira lacustris
CGGGTCATTTTTATCATTGAGGATTCAGCTAGACGGGATCCCGGTGATTGAATTCCCGAATAAAAATGCCCCAAAACGCCATGAACAGCGCGGCAATCAGCGGCCCGATGACAAAGCCGTTAATGCCCACCAGGGCAATGCCACCGAGCGTGGACGTCAGCACCAAATAGTCGGGCAATTTGGTGTCCCGACCCACGAGGATCGGGCGCAGTATGTTGTCAACCAGGCCAATGACCACAGCGCCAAAGAGGGTGAGAATAATAGCATCCACATAGTTGCCGACGGCGAACAGGTAGATGGCCACGGGCCCCCAGATCAGGACGGCGCCAATGGCGGGGATCAGGGAGACCACCGCCATCACCACACCCCACAGCACGGCCGCGGGAATACCCAGGAACCAGAAAATGATCCCACCCAGAGAGCCCTGGATCGCAGCAATCACGATATTGCCTTTCACAGTGGCGCGAGTGACTTCGGCAAATTTGGCAAACAGCAGGCCTTTGCGCTCCTCGCCGAGCGGGACCGCCTGCTTGACGAGTTCAACCATGCGCTTCCCATCTCTTAGCATAAAGAAGGTGAGGTAGATCATGACGCCAAGATTCAGGATAAACTGAAAGGCGTTATGGCCAATATTGATGCTGCGCTCAGCCATAAATTTACCGGTGGCCATGGCGGCCTCGGTCACCCGGTTCTGGAGCTCATCGAGTTGGACATCGTACCTGAGCAGCATCTCTTGTATGAACGGGAAGCGGGTGCTGACCTGGGTCACGATTCCTTCCAGACTGATATCACCGCTGTCGAGCTTTTGGTAGAGGTTGATCCCTTGGGAAACCACGGAGCTGGCGACAAAGATGAACGGGATTACCACGATGATGATACTGATGCCCAGGGTCGCAAGCGCGGTGACGTTGCGTCGGTGGTTGAATCGGGGCAACAACCATTGCTGTACGGGAGTGAAGATGATGGCGACGGCGCAGGCCCAGAAAATCGGCCCGAAAAAGGGTTTCAGCACCCAGAGAAAGCCTACGGAAACCAGCAGCAACAGCCAGAAAAAGGTTTGCGTTTCCATTTTGGATGTCATTGTTCTGACTCCTTGACGGTTGGCTTTACGATGGGTTTTCCATCCCTCAATGGCAAACCTTCTTTGAACTCTCAAGCACTACCTTACAAATGCCCTGAACGGCGGGGCTTGCCACGCACTGGGTCATCAATAAGGTAGGGTGGCGTATCCTGTTGGCTGATCACAACCAAGATCTCAACCAACAAAAACGGACACACCATGACCAAATCTACCCTCCGGGCTGTTTCACAATCAGAACCCCGGATCCCGGATCCGCTGCACGAGCTGCTGCGCCAGAGAGGGCGCGAGGCGGCTAGCCGTCTCCTGTAGGTAGCGGTCCACTTGAGACACCCCCGAAGTGAACGCGGCTCGCTGATGGCGAGCCTTGTCGAGCGGCTCAATGATGACCGAAGCGGGCATCAGTGCCTGTCCACCGTCTCCCGGTGGTGAGCAAAGGTGGCGCGCAGCCGGGGGGCGCATCATCATGGGGAAAGGCGGTCGGCATGAAGGCCTCCTGGGTGCACTGGCAAGAGATGCCTGCACCGGCTAAACGTCACGCCTAAATAGTACGCCCATTGTGTGGACATCTCCACGACCACAAGAGCGTAGTCGCAGCGTGCTGCCTGCAGCGGGCGTGGCATGGGCCCCTCCTGGACGGTGTTTTCCACAGCCAGATCCTGTGGTGTTGCTTCTCACCCAAGGCGCAGGATTCACTGGCTGGCCGCATGGAAGTCATCTACCTGTCGCTGGAATTTCAGGGTATCCGGATTTGAGTGTGTTTCCGGCATCTGAACCGGCCTTCGTCATATTCCGGGCCAAGGTACTCGCAGAGGCCCGCCCCGTATGACCCGCGACCAGCAACGTCTTGCCGACTACCTCGCTCACATCACCGAGGCCATCGAGCGCATCGACCGCTACACCGGAGACATGGACAGGATGGCGTTCCTGAGCAACCAGTTGGTGCAGGATGAGCGGCATTCGCTCGAAAACACCGACGAGCCATCCTCTTTTGCCAAGCACTCGGCAGTGGCAGCGGCTATCTTTGGTATCAGGCCGACACGATGAATATGGCTCGTGCCGCCCCTACCCACATCATCCAGGAGCCAGACCCATGAACTCGCCGCCCCATACCGTGCCGCCCCCGCCCAAGAACCTTTGGTTTCATGGTCTCATCATGCTGATCCTGGTGCTCCTGGTGAATCTCGCCCAAACCGTGCTCGGTATTTGCGCCATCCTCCAGTTCTTCTGGATGCTGTTCACCAACGAGCGCAACGCGAGTATCGCCTGGTTCGGTCAAGGCATCGCCCATTGGCTGGCGGTCACCGCCCGCTTTCTGACAGGCGAGTCGGACGAGCGCCCATTTCCATGGACAAGCTGGTCAGGACCCCACACTGACTGAGGGGAGCCCCTGCGACGATGAACCACCTTGCCCGGGAATTGATCTCGTTCGCCGTGCGTGCCCCGTCAGGCCATAACACCCAACCGTGGCAGTTTTAGGTGGATCGAGACATCGTGAGGATCTACCCCGACCTGTCCCGGCGCCTGTCCGTCGTCGACCTGGACAATCACGCGCTGTTCATCAGTCTGGGTTGTGCGCTCGAAAACCTGATCATTGCGGCCGCACATCAAGGGCTTTCAGCCCGCACTGACTGCCGGGTGGCCGCGGGTGATTGCTCACCCGCGGCCACCCGGCCCTCTGAACGTTTGCGAAAATTTCATGGGTGGCTCTCCTTCGAAGCGCCCTTCCCATCAACACGGCAACCACACCACCTCCCGGAGTGGCAGTCGGCGCCCGAAAAGATGCAGCGCCTGTGCGCTTCCCCTGCTCGCTAACAAGCTCACGGCCCGATGGGCTACGAGTTGCGGAAAAGATTTTCGAGTTCCATGCGCTGCGCGGCATGTTTGGCTGCGTTCTCGTGCGCAAGCTTTTTCAGGTTGAAGAGTTTCCAGCGGATGGCTGGAAGGGTTTGTGCCTGCGGCAATCCGATCGCTTCGAAATCAGGTTCGCCGTCATGCAGGCTGAGTAGGAATTGCGCGGTGTTGTCACACAGGCGACCGCGGATATCGGCGATGAGCCGAACTCTGGTCGCTTCGAGCTCGTCGACGGAGATCGGGATGGTTGTCATGCCGACGAATTCCCTGGCATAGGGTTCGTGCAGATCGCTCAGTCCGGGCGCGAGCAGTTCATGCGTCGGGCGCGGGGAGCTGGCGGATCGACCGCCGCATGGAGTTTGCCACCGAACAAATCCTCAAATGACACAACCTGGACGGCGGCATAGCCGAATTCATCTTCGACCGTTGGGGATACGGCGCGGCGTTCAGGATCGTGCACGACGCCACGCGTGACCGGTGAGATTTCAATTTTGACTTCGGCGCCGTCGAGCCGGGCTCGGATACGGGTGGCGCCGCCACTACCACCCTCGATGCGCTGCGCGCGGAGACGCGGAATGCCGGCGTTGGCCGCGTCCATGATCCTGTCGAGCGTCTCGTTGATCTCCCTCAGACTTTCCACTCGGTCCTTGACCCTAACGGCAAGCTGCCGCCTGTCCTGCCGGTGGTGCTCTACAATGGAGAGGAACGCTGGCGCCAAGAGGGCCTTGAGCAAGGCCTGGAGCAAGGGCGTGAGCAAGGTACCCGTCGCATGCTGGCCCGTCTGATCGTCAAGAAGTACGGCGCGATCCCCGCATGGGCGCAGACCCGACTCGACCAAGCCGGTCCCGAGCAACTGGAAACCTGGGCTGATGCCATCCTGGAGGCGGAGACGCTTGAAGCCTTGCTGAGCGAGGCGCCCAGACACTGAGTCCCAATGGAAACCCGGCATCAGTCGATGATCTTGACGCTGCCAGGTTTCACGCCTATGTCTCGTCCTTAAGCGCCTTGAGCTTCGGCAAAAGTTCGGGCAAGTCATCCCGGATGATGCTCCACACGGTGTCGTCGTCGATGCCGAGGTAGCCATAGATGAGGCGGTTGCGGGTGGCGATGATCATCCGCCAGGGGATTTCAGGATGGGCGGCCCGGACCTCATCCGGGATATGGGTGGCGGCTTCGCCGATCAGTTCCAGATTACGCAGAGTGGCGTCGTAGGTGAGAGCGCTGGCCACGAAACCGGCTTGGTCGAGGCCGTCGGTGTAGGCGAACACCTTCCCGGAGAAATCGATCATGTCGTCGAGGTAGAAGCGCCACTCGCGCTTCCTGGTATCAGACATTGACTCGCTCCTGTTCAATGTAAGGACGAAGCTCCGGCCGCAGGGCCTTTTCTGTGACCAAGTCGACCGGGCAGCCAAACATGTCCTCCAAGTAGAACTGCACACCGAAATAACGTTTGGAAGTGGCCGGGCC
>NZ_JAJNQM010000131.1:0-4112 GCF_022227785.1 Ectothiorhodospira lacustris
GGGCACAAGCTGACTTGCTTTGTGCTGGGTCGTTTCGCGGAGGTGTTTCCGGAAACGGTGCGGCGCATGGCGCGTGAGGGGCACGAGGTGGCTTCGCATGGGTTTGGCCACGTGAACATCTACGAACAGACGCCACAGGAGTTTCGTGAGGATGTGCGTCGTTCCAAGGCCCAACTGGAAGACCTTATTGGTGATGAGGTAGTGGGTTACCGTGCACCAAATTTCTCGCTGGGACCGGCTGGGGATTGGCCGTTGGAGATCCTTGCAGAGGAAGGGTTCAGGTACGATTCCAGTATCTTTCCATCGCCTACTTATCGTCACGGACGCGCGAATTGGCCAGCGTATCCCGCGCGCGTTCTGTTGCCATCCGGTCTGAGCCTGGTTGAGTTTCCGGCAGCGACATTGCGACTTTTTGGTCGTGTGCTGCCGGTAGCGGGAGGGGGATATCACCGGCTGTTGCCTTGGCCTGTGATTCGCTGGGCTGTGTCGCGATCCATGGCGGCAAATCAGGCATTCACGCTGTACTGCCATCCATACGAATTCGACCCCGGGGAGTTTGCTCATCTGCCGATTGAGCTTCCGTGGAAACTGCGTCTTCATCAAGGCCTCGGGCGAGCAGGCTTTGAGGCCAAGTTTCGCAAGCTGCTCTCTACTTTCAAGACTCAAACTGCACAGGAAATGCTTCTTTCGGGGCAGCAGTGGCCTGGGCATAGACTGCAGCCAGTGATATCTGGCGAATTGGCGACGCGTGTTTGAGAGGTAGTCGTCGGGCCTGGATGGTGGGAACGCTTTGAGTATCCATGAGGTGTGGTTGGGTGGAAGTGTATTTCGCCTTTAAGAAGTTGGTTGGGGCGTTATTCATGCCTTTTCCAGTATTTTTGGTGCTTTTTGTTACCGGTCTCGGGTTGCTGTTGGCTGCACGCCGGCGTGCAGGCTTGGTGGTGATATGGGGCAGTCTTGTGTTTCTGCTGGCACTGTCGTCCCCGCTATCGGACCGATGGCTGGCAATGCTGGAGGATCGTTACCCACCACTGGCTGATATCACTGATTTTCAAGGTATTGATGCAGTCGTGGTGCTTGGTGGCGGTTGGAGTCCGGAACCGGGGTGGCCCATCAGCTCTCAATTGACGGTATCGTCCGCGATCAGGTTGATGGAAGGCGTCCGACTCGCTGTCGCTTTTCCGGAAGCTCGGCTGATCGTCAGCGGCGGCAGTAGTGATCCCGATCGTCGGGATCCCCTTGCCCATGTGCTGGCAAAGGGTGCCCAGGAGTTGGGAATCCCGGAAGATCGGATTGTGATCGTCGATACGCCACTCGATACCGCCGATGAGGCACGTGCAATGGCGGATTTGCTGGGTCCGGAACCGGATTTCCTGCTGGTGACCACCGCAGCCCATATGCCGCGAGCGATGGCACATTTCCATCACGTTGGGCTTGAGCCGATCCCCGCCCCAACTCAGCGCCGCACCATGACGACGTTGCAGCGCTCGAACTGGATGAGTTGGATTCCATCTCCAGACAATCTTGGCAAGGCGGGAGTCGCATGGTACGAGTTCCTGGGCCTGCTGGCCCTGGAACTGGATCACTGAGCTGTGTCGGCTCCTGTCTGTCGATTCCCATCTTTTTTGTGAGGTGTGTGCATGCCCACAGGGCAAGCTGATTTTGCTGCCGTGGTGGCCGCAGTCCGGGCTCTCTATGGCGAGGGCTTCATTCCCCTGCATCGGCCGGTGTTCGAGGGGCGCGAGCGCCAGTATCTGGTGGAGTGCATCGACTCGAACTTTGTCTCATCCGTGGGAGCCCGGGTGGGCGAGTTCGAGGACCGGGTGGCGGCGTTTACCGGGGCGCGCTTTGCGGTGGCCACGGTGAACGGCACGGCGGCCCTGCACATGGCTCTGCATCTGGCGGGGGTGGGGCCGGGGGATGAGGTGATCACTCAGGCGCTCACCTTTGTGGCCACCTGCAATGCCGTGCGCTATTGCGGGGCGCAGCCGGTGTTTGTGGATGTGGATCGGGACACCCTGGGCCTGGGCCCCCAGGCGCTGCGGCGGTTCCTGGAGGCTCATGCCCAGCGCCGGGGCGGGGAGTGTTACAACCGGCTCACGGGGCGGCGGCTGGCGGCCTGTGTGCCCATGCATACTTTCGGGCATCCGTGCCGCATCGAGGAGATCGTGGCCCTGTGCGATGAATACGGCATTCCCGTGGTGGAGGATGCCGCCGAGTCCCTGGGCAGTTGGGTGGGGGATCGGCATACGGGCACCTTCGGCCGGTTGGGCACGCTCAGTTTCAATGGCAACAAGGTGATCACCACCGGTGGCGGGGGCATGATCCTTACCGATGATGAGGGTCTGGCCCTGCGGGCCAGGCATGTGACCACCACGGCCAAGCAGCCCCATGCTTATGAGTATGTGCATGATGAGGTGGGGTACAACTACCGTCTGCCCAATCTGAATGCGGCCCTGGGCTGTGCGCAGATGGAGCGGTTGCCGGAGATGCTGGCGGCCAAGCGGGAGGTGGCGGGGGCGTATGCGCGGATGTGCGAGGCGCGGGGGCTGAGCTTTGTGGCGGAGCGCGAGGCGGGCCGGGCCAATTACTGGCTCAATGCCCTGGTGCTGGATTCCAGTGCCAAGCGGGATGCCTTTCTGGAGTATACCAATGCCCAGGGGGTGATGACGCGCCCGGTGTGGCGCTTGATGCATCGCCTGGAGATGTTCAAGGACTGTCAGCACGATGGCCTGGACAATGCCCGCTGGCTGGAGGATAGGGTGGTGAATCTGCCTTCCAGTGTGCCGGACGGGGCGCTGCCGGGTGTTGCCGGGGCTGAGTGATGGACGTGAATGGATGGGGTAATTGATGAACGTGCTTGACCTGATCGGGCGGTCGGAGCCGCTGTTTGATGTGGACATCCAGGGCTATGAAGCCGAATTGTCGTCCTTGGTGCAGGGGGGGCGGTTTCTGGTGATCGGCGGGGCCGGGTCCATTGGCCAGGCGGTGGTGCGGGAGATCTTCAAGCGCCATCCGCGGGTGTTGCATGTGGTGGACATCAGCGAGAACAACATGGTGGAGCTGGTGCGGGATATCCGCAGCACGCTGGGGTATATCGAGGGGGATTTCCGTACCTTTGCCATCGACTGCGGTGGGGTGGAATTCGAGGCCTTCATGCGCTGGAGTGGGGGGTATGACTACATCCTGAACTTGTCGGCTCTCAAGCATGTGCGCAGTGAGAAGGATCCATTCACGCTGATGCGCATGGTGGATGTGAATATCCTCAACACCCGGCGCACCCTCTCCTATGCGCGGGAGCAGGGGAGTGAGAAGTATTTTTGCGTGTCCACCGACAAGGCGGCCAACCCGGTGAACATGATGGGGGCGAGCAAGCGCATCATGGAGATGTTCCTGATGCGGGAGAGTGTGCATCTGCCGATTTCCATGGCGCGGTTTGCCAATGTGGCGTTTTCCGATGGGAGTTTGCTGCATGGGTTCAATCAGCGGCTGGCCAAGAGTCAGCCCATCTCGGCGCCTCGGGATGTGCGGCGGTATTTCGTCACGCCCCAGGAGTCGGGGGAGTTGTGCCTGATGTCGTGTCTGCTGGGGGGGAATCGGGACATCTTCTTCCCCAAGCTGAGTGAGAGGCTGCATCTGATCACCTTTGCGGAGATTGCGGTGAAGTATCTGCGGGCGCGGGGGTATGAGCCCCAGGTGTGCGAGACGGAGGATGAGGCCCGGGGGCGGGCGGCGGAGTTGATTCCGACCGGGCGCTGGCCTTGTTATTTCTTCGACAGTGATACGACGGGGGAGAAGGATTTCGAGGAGTTTTTCACGGATCTCGAGGTGCTGGACATGGAGCGGTTTGCGTCGGTGGGGGTGATCCGGAACGAGGCGGTGTTTGATGGGGATCGGCTGGATCGGTTTGAGGCGCGTATTGGTGAGTTGAAGGAGGCTGGGGTTTGGGACAAGCCGGATCTGGTGGCGCTTTTTAATGAGATGATTCCGGATTTTGCCCATAAGGAGACGGGCAGGTATCTGGATGGGCGGATGTAGGGGGTTGGTTTTATCGTGAAAGAACCATGGTTCAGCTATGAAAGCTCCCTTCTCCCCTCGGGGGAGAAGGGCCG
>NZ_JAJNQM010000132.1:0-3996 GCF_022227785.1 Ectothiorhodospira lacustris
ACGTTTTAAGGGCGGGACACGCCCGGTTCGCCTGTGAAGTGAGCGATGCAGTCAGGTTGCCAGCAGCAGGAACCCACCGAAGCGACTCAGGGGCGGCTCAATTCCGTGCCTGAGCGCCGTAGGAATCTCCGGCCTTCAGGCCCCGGGGAGGATGCCAACCTCAAACAAGAAAGGGGCCCGGAGGCCCCTGTTCGTGCGGTTGCTGGTGCATTCTGGAATGCCCCGCAACCTTCTGCTGGTGGAGGCGTGGAACCCTGCGCCAAACCTATGTAACTCAGCGCCTTAGAACCGCTGCGAACTCCTGCGGAAAGGTGCGGAATCCAGCCCCAACTGCCAACAATCCTACCAGTTCTGCCCGGCCGGGGTCACCAGCCAAGTGCATCAGACAGGACGCCAGTTCGATTCCCATTGGCGGAATTGAACCCGCGTCCGCATCGACTCACCCGACCTTCGATCATGCGGTGACGAACCGCTCCCGAAATTCTCGCCGGCCCTGGTCGTAAGGCACAGGGTTGGTGGCGTGGGGGACCGGAGCGCTTCTGTCCCCGATGAGGTAATTGATCCGGTAGGTGCAGTTGCCGGAGGGGTGCAGCATGCCGCCAATCACCCGGTCGGGTTTCAGGACCCGCTCCTGGATCAGACGATCCAGCACCTTCTGGACCTGCGGCCCGAGCCCGACGAACACGGCATCCTTCAGTTCCTCGACCTCCGCCGCGAAGTTCTCCAGTAGGTACTTCCTCAGCAAGGGACGCTTGGTCATGTCCGGTGAGCCACGGTAATCGTCGTCCTTGACGAACACCGGATAGCGCAGGAGGGAGGTGGTCTGCACCAGGTGTCGCGAGGTGGAGAACAGGTCGGCCGAATCGTTCAGGCCGAGCCACTTGTGAAAGCCCCAATGGTTGAGCTGATTGATCAGGTTGCTCCGCAACGGCTCGCCACTGAACGCGCCGACGCTCTTGGCAGCCTGGATCGCTTCCGTGCTGGACTTGCCGGCGTGAAGTGCGCGCCGCGCCTCGTTGTTTGCATTGACCATCTGGGTGGGGCCCGGCGTGATCCCGACCAGAACGATCCGTGCACTGGGGTTGATGTACTCGAATGGCGCGTAATAGATCTTCACGTCGCCGCTTGCGTCCATCAATAGGCGCGGGTCGCGCACCATTGGCTGGCGCGGATCGCAGAGGACCGACGCAAACTTCTCGATCGGGTTGGAGTTCACTATTGCGCTGCCCCTCTGAAATTTGTGCAGGTCGCCGCCGTCCCGACAACCACCAGCAGGGACTTGGCTCTGCTCATGCCGACATAGAGCAGCTCCTCGCTACGCGCCAAATCAATCGTATCCAGGCCCCAGAGGATGACGACCGGGGACTCAAGCCCTTTGAAGCGCTGAATCGTGTCGATTAGGACGGTGTTGCTACTTCGAACACCCTCCTCGAGCCAGATTGCCGGTTTGGGCAATGGTAGTCGCCGCAAGGTCGCGTAATAGTCGGCCTTGCGCAGCGCATCCGCTATCAGGACCGTGATGTCACCGGGGGCGACACCCTGACGAGCAACAAGATCAACAATTCGCGAATTGATCTTCGCTGCCTGAGCATCTCGACCGGGCGACGCGTCGACTTGGACCTCATCGCCTTCGATATCAGGGGGGCTGACTGGCACCCCTTTGTAGTGCTTGTACGCAGCCAAATGAATTGGCGCGGTGTTCCGGCAGTTCGTCGTCAGCGTGAACGGTTCATCGCGTATCGGAAAGGTACCTGCACGCGCATAAATATTCTGGTTGTCGTCATAGAAGACATACAGCGGGCTTCGTTCGTAGTCGGAAAGCAGAAGCTCTAATGGGACCCAGAACTCCTCGCGAAAATCCTGTCCTTCATCACACACGATTGCGTCGTAGCGGTCCGGAAGGACATCAAGGGAGTAGGCGAAAGCATTGGGCAGTTGTACGTCGTAGAGGTCTTTACCCGAGTATGTCACTTTCGCTTCCGTAACGAGATCCCGCCCCGACGCCTGATTTGCTCGCTCGACCTGTCGATGGCAGAGCTGATGGAAGCTCATCACGTCCAGATTGCTCGTCCCGGCACACATGCTCGACAGGTGATCGGCCAGTTGTCTGTTGTAGCAAGTGAGCAGTGTTTTGAAACCTTCCGAGGCGAGGCGGCGGGCCTTTTCGAGCGCCAGAACGGTCTTGCCCGTGCCGGCACCGCCACTGACTGCGACCCTTCGGTGAGAGCGCAGGAAATCAAGAACTCGCATCTGGTCCTTTGTGAGAACCAATCTGCGCGCCTCCTGCTCGGCGAGGCGCGACGCCACAAGCGGCGCCACGACGAAAGATCTCGCGAATACCTCGCGAACCACGTCAATGCCGCGACGGCCGATGGGGGTGAAGCTCCCCGCGTCGTTACCCCAGTAAGCGAACGCGCTGTCGATCCATGCCTTTGGCTCCAGAAGAGTCTTCGCCGAACCGATCAGTACAGCAGGCATGTCCGGGCGGCTAAGTACGTTCGTGTCGCCAACGTCGGGAAAGAACACCGCGTGGCCACGAAGCACATTTCTAAGGGAAAGATCGTGCCATCGGGGGTGCTCATTCAGTTTCGATCGAATCGAGTACTTGGCCCTAAGTGCCTGGCCGATCGGATTGTTGATGGGGTGCTTCTGCTGATGGCGGTCTACCGAAAACCATTCGCCGCTGGCCGCGTCAAAACCCACGCCACCGCCTTTGACCTCAATGCACAGATAGCCGTGGTCGGAATGGCAAACCAGGAAGTCGGTTTCCCCATCCTTTGCTTGCTCCTCTTCTCGTCGCAGTATCCAGCCAACCTGAAAAAAGACGACGTAATCCTGCGGAAGTTTGTCCCTCAGTGCTCGGTAGACTTTCGCCTCGGCTTGCGATGGCAGGTCATTAAGTTGCGCCTCAGAGAGATCAGGCATCATTGTCGTCATCGGTCTCTTCCACAATGCGCATGCGATGCAAGTTCAAGGTCACGTTGGGTGTCGCTTGAGACTTCCCATCAAACAGTATCGTCAGAAGCTTCGTGTTTCCACGAGAAACAACATCGCGAATCGTCCCCGTTCCCATGTCTTGGTGATGAACCCGAACACCCGGCGCAAATAGCGACGAAGGGTCGGCTCGCTCATCTGTCACTGCGTCCCGCCAGTTGCCGTCGAACATGAATGACGTGACTTGAGTAGCCGGACTGCGGATGGGGTGTACGCGAATATGTTCTGGATCGGAAACAAACTCGACAACGTACAGCCAGTAACGGTCGCCGTAGTCCTGGGCATTGCTGAATTGGAGCCGTGAAAGGCCTACGCCCGTCTGGTTCCACTCACCGTTGACGCCCTTTACTTCGATGAACCGATCCTCGCCGGTAAGGGGGTTGCGACTGATGATGTCGTACCCAGGATGCGTTTGAGCCATCTGCTCGGCGACACGACCCCGTTCTTTTTCGTATGCGCACACGGCGCTGCGGGCCACTACCTCGACGGCCAGGTTGTGCTCGGATGGATTGTCCTGATCGTCCGTTTCCGAGTCGCCGTCCTGCTTCTGCTGAACATAGGAAAGCAGCCGTCGATCCCACTGTTCTTTGTGCTTGGGGCGGAATTTCTTGGCGCGCCGCTCGCCTTCACCGGGGACATTGTTGCTACCGACGCCAGTTGCTAAACCATTTTGCTCAGTGACGCCCCGTCGTGGGACGCCGGATTCCGCCCCACGCCCAGATCGCTCTACTGGCTCTCCTCCGGGTGGGGGCTCTGACGTATCGAGTTGCTGATTTCCGTGTTTGCCTCCACGAGCGCCGACCTGTTCGCCAGAATCGTCGACTGATGTAGGAGCTATATCTGTTTCCTCATGGCCACCTGATTCCGTTATGCCGCCCATCTCATCGAGGTCCGGTGATGTCAGATCCTCCGTGCTGCCGTTCCCAACCTCGGCGTCCAGATAAGGAATGCCGGCATCACTTAGTTCGCGATGCGCTTCCTCGACAGGCATTCCCATAAGAG
>NZ_JAJNQM010000133.1:0-3808 GCF_022227785.1 Ectothiorhodospira lacustris
CTCCATGACAAGCTGCCCAAGGAGTTCTTCTTCATGCGGGAACTGTTGCTGTCGGGGCTGTGGCGCTCACCGGAGCACTGGCATCTGGCGCCTGAGCGGGAAGAGGTCTGAACTGCACCGTGCGGGAGCGTGCCTAATAACGGGCTCGTTCCCGCGTGGGAGCGGTCCTTGGTCGCGTAAATGGGAGGCTGCAGCCCCCCACTGCCGGGAGTGTTGTTCAGGCCACCCCGATTTTCCTTTCCCCCCCCGCCGGGTTCTGCGCCACATCATGCAATGTCGATCCCGGGTCCCGGATCAGCTCCAGTAGCTGATGCCGCCGGTAGACTCCGGTTTTCTGAAAAATGCGATGCATGTAGGTCTTGACCGAAGACTCTGAAATGGAGAGGGCGTCGGCCACCTCCCGGTAGGTTTTTTCGGTCAGTACCTGGCGCAGCACCTGCTGCTCTTGGTCGGACAGTATCTGAGTGAGGGCATCAGGCAACCGCACTGCACTGTCCTGGGTTGATGGCGCATCATCGGCCGCCGTGGTCTCGGCCCCCTTTCTGGGAAGATACAGGCTCAGCACGGCCATGTTCAGCAGGATCAGGCCGACAAAGGCGATGGTGTCAGCGGCCCCGCCCAGGGCCATGCTCAGCAGGTGCCCTACCAGGATCCCCCCGCAGAGTACCCCGACACCGTAACCATAGGCACGAACCAGATCCGTCTGCTTCAGCACCAGGAAGAGCAGCAGCAGGTCGATGATGCCCGCCGCCGCCATCATGAAGAACATGGCCCCATGGATGCCCACCCCGCTGGGTAGCAGCGACCACAGGGCAAACGCCGCCAGGGCGGAGACCACGCCGATCAGCATGGCGGTGGGTTGCGTGTATTTGACCAGCCAGAGACAGCCGATGGCGCCGACGCCGTAGAAGATCACTTCCAGTCCGGGCACGACGGCATGGGCTTCATAGGCGGGAATCAGACCACCGTACATCAGTCCCGAGACGATCTGGAACACAAAGATGAAGGGCAGGTAGATCAGTAATTGCGGCAGATGCGTGGGCGTTGTTGCCCGGTGAGGTTGCCCGGGACCCAGCGGTGTCAGCAGGAACAGCAGCAGGACGCTGACGAAGGTGAGCTTGAGTTGGGGGGAGAGAGGCGCCAGACCCAGTGCCAGGGCCAGCAGGTTGCCGGCCGCCAGGGCCAGCGCGGCAAAGACGATGGGTCGCTCGGAGGCCTTGAGATATTGCCCCATGCGCAGGGAGACGGGCGCAGAGACGATGCCTAGCAGGACCATGAGGGGGATGGACCAGCCGCCCTTGAGTTCCAGGGCCAGCAGGCTCAAACCCACCGTGCCGATCAGGCCGATGCGTATCAGCTGTTGGAGTTGTTGCGCCGGCATACCGGCGGCAAGGCGACCCAGCCCGAACAGGACGCACACGTGGGGAGCAAGGAACCACGGCATCAACTGCTCGTGAGTCAGCAACATCCCTGACATGGGGAGCGCGGTCAGCCAGGCGATGAAGAGGGCGGCGATGCAGATTCTCACCAGATGTCGGGGAGCAAGCGTCATTGACATCCCAAGTTGCTGATCTCGTGCGGGAGTCTACACCATGGTTGACATGGCTCCAATGGATGGTTGACAGGTTGACGACTTATTGAAATACGTGATCGAAGGCAGAATGGTGCCTTCACCATACCCTTTCGGAGAGCCGCTGATGAATCCTGCGCCTGTTGTCGATCGACGAATCAGTCGCGCTGCCGTCTGGCTGGTGCTGCTATTGAGCGTGCCTGCCCTGGCCGATCTTGCCGCGCTGGAAGGGACGACGGGCCATCCTCCGCCCACCTCAGCGCTCTGGGCGCTTGAAGGCACCGAAGGGCATGAGACTGCCTCCGGCGGCAGCGTTCGGGAAGATGATATCCGCTGCACCGGTGATGTCCCCTGTGTGGAGATCGCCACCGATCTGGCGCTTAGGGGCCTGCCCAGGCCGTTCTCCCACATCTATCGGGAACCCCGGGTGGAAGAGGGCATGATCGCCGTGGCCAATGTGCCGGCCTTTCGTCCCCTGTATGTATTCGAGCGCAGTGATCTGGACTTTACCCAAGGCGCGGATCCACGGGGTTGGTACCGGGTGGGCGCCAACCGGGCCCGGTCCGATGGCTGGATGCAGGCCAAGGATCTGCTGGAATGGCGGCAGGCCCTGCTGGTGTCTTATACCCATCCGGGTGATGCCATCGAAGGCCGCAATCCGGTCCTGATGTTCAGGGATCTCAAGGCCCTGGAAGCCGTGGTGGACGACCTGGACATGGCGGGGCGGGCCAGGGCCATCTACCAGGGGATCAGCAAGGGCGAGGTGCCCGAGTCCGTGATCAGCATAGAGCCGGCCCGCTTCGTGGATATCACTCGCCAGTTCTACATGCTGCCCATCATCGACTGGCAGGAAACCCGGATTCACGGTGACGATGCCCGTTTGTTGCAGCTGGCAGCCGCCGTGCCGCGTCAGCGCGGCGCCGATACCCTGGAAGACGACGCCTACCGGACCCAGTCCCTGGTGAGTAGGACCCAGGCCGGCAGCAGCGCCGGGGAACTGAGTGTGGATATCGTGTTCGTCATCGATACCACCCGCAGCATGCAGCCCTTCATCGACATGACCCGCGAGGCGGTGATCCGCATGACCCGCCAGTTCACCGACGAGACCACGGGCCGGTTCCGCTTCGGTCTGGTGACCTTCCGGGATTCCACCGAGGTGATCCCTGCCCTGGAGTACGTGACCCGCAACCATACCCCGACTCTGGTGGACGGCAACACACTGGTGGAGCTGCTGGGCAATTCCGCCCGGGCCACACAGGTGGGCAGCCTGGATTATGCCGAGGAGGTCTTTGCCGGCGTAGATACCGCCTTGCGCAGTCAGTGGCGTGAAGGTGCTCTGCGCTTCATGATCATGGTCGGTGATGCCGGCTCCCATCCCAAAGGGCATCCCCAGAACGTTACCGGCAAGGATGAAACGGACCTGCGCCGGGAGCTGGATGACGCCCAGATCCACCTGCTGTCCATTCATCTGCAGGATCCCCGGGCGGCGGAGGATCATCCCATCGCCCAGGCCCAGTTCGGGCGTTTGTCCCGGATTCGCGGCGATGAATCCCGGTCCGCCCTGGAAGCGGTCAATGCTTTTGATGAAGCCGAATATCAGGCTCTGGTGGATCGTGTAACCGGGGGCATCAACCGGTTGCTTACCACCACTATCGGTGCCGAGGCGTCCGCTGCCGAGGCATCGGCCACCGCCGAGCCGGTGCTGGAGTCCGTGTCCAATCTCTGGCAGGCGGCCATGGTGGAGTATATCGGTCGGGATGCCAATCCACCCAAGGATGTGGTGGCCTGGTCCCTGGACCGGGACCTGGTGAATCCTGCCGATCGGGCGCTGGATGTGCGCGTGCTGGTGAACCGGGAGCAGCTCAGCTCCCTGGCCCAGTCCCTGGACATGGTGGTGCAGGCCCTGATGCGTGCCGAGGTGACCCAGGCGCAATTCTTCGAGGCCTTGCAGGGGGTGGCCGGACAGACCATGAAGCGGCCGGATGAGATCGGCCAGGGCGCTCGACTGGCAGAGACCGGGCTGTTGCCCGCCTTCATCCAGAGCCTGCCTTACCGCAGCGATATCCTGTCCCTGACCGATGAGATGTTTGCCGGCATGACCACCGAGCAGCGTTCACAGCTGGAGTGGAGCATCCTGGCCAAGCTGGAGCAGTACCGGGCCATCAACGAACAGGTGGATGCCTGGTTCCGCCTTAACGATGCCGACGAAGACAGGGACATGGTCTATCCGCTGCATCT
>NZ_JAJNQM010000134.1:0-3793 GCF_022227785.1 Ectothiorhodospira lacustris
TCCCAGTTGGGTCAGGGCCTCCGGCCGGTTCGCGATATACGTGTAAGCCGCAAGATGTTCATCCGCCGCACGATCAAAGCTTCCGGCATCCTCCTCGGTCAGCAGATCGCGCAGGCCGGCAAACGTCACTGCTGCCTCGATACGCACAGCGCGTACGGAATCCGTCAGGCCAGCGGTTCCAAACCGCACGCGCGATTCAACCGGCAGGCGACGCAGGACGCGTTGCGCGGCAATACGCAGCAACGGATCCGGATCTGCCAGGCTTGCGCCGAGCACGTTGTAGTCCTCACTCGATAGGGGGTGGCTCAGCAACGTCAGGGCGGTTGCCCGCGCGATGCCCCCATGGACAGGCGCAGTCATGACTTCGCGCAATGTTGCATTCGCATGGCCGACTCGTGCCGCAACCAGTGCCGTCGCGAATTCGGGGCGCTCGAATACCGCCGTACCGTACCAGGCACGCATTGCCTCGGAAGCCCAGTCTGCATCCTGATCGGTGTGGCAGCCGGTGCAGGCGTTTGGGGTTCCGATCGAGCCCGTCAGGTCCGGCCGCGGCACGCGAAAGCTGTGGTCACGTCGATCATCGACCACCATGTACGTGCGCGCAGTCATGTGACAATCCACACAGCCCACATCCGCCTGCCCGTGCCGGTGGTGCTCCGGATCGGCAAATCGCGCCGGTGAATGGCATTGCGCGCAGACGTTATTGGGACTGCCCCCTGTGACGAGTTCCAACGAATGTGGATTGTGGCAATCGCTGCAACTGACACCGGCCTGGTACATGCGGCTTTGCAGGAACGAGCCATAGACAAAGACTTCACCACGAATCTGGCCATCGGCGAAATAAAGCGGCTCATCGAGCAAGGCGGGAAGGTGTGTCTCCGTCAGTGGTCGGCCGAACTCGAACTCGGGTCCCAGCACGCCGCGTCGTGAGTGGCAGCGTCCACACGCCTCCGGCTGACGCGGCGGATGCCGGCGCATTTCACTGCGGCGGGCGATGCCGCTGACAGGGTCCATCTGCCAGGTCGCCCCTATACGGTCGTCGAGATTGACCGGAAAACCCGAATCCGCATCGGATACGTTGCCCTCGATCTGGGCAATATGTCGCGATCCCGGCCCGTGACAGGCCTCACAGCCCACATTGATTTCGGCATACGATGTGTCGAAAGCATCGTCCTGTGCCGTATAGCCCAGCTCAACCTGTGTCGAGTGGCATTCCGCACACATGTAATTCCAGTTCTGCTCACGGCCGGTCCAGAACAAGGCGTCTCCCGGTTGAATATTCTCCTCCGGGTAGAGGTGAAACCAGCGTTGACCGCCCTGCCCCCTGGGCCGCGTGTCCCAGGCGAAGGGCAATGCCTGCACATGGCCGCGGGGCAACTCGACGAGGTACTGCTGCAGTGGCTCAACGCCAAAGGTGTACTTGATGCGAAACTCGGCTAATTGCCCATGGCCATCAACCGTTGTTATGAAGTAACCCTCCTCGCGCCGGTGGAAGAGCGTTTCGCTGCCAAAATAGTCGAACGTGGCATTGGAAAAATCACCCAGGACGGTGCTTCCATTGGCTTCCTGCATGGCAAGATCGTGATGTGACCCCCGCCAATCGGCAGCCTCCTGGGGGTGACAACCCGCGCACGATGCGCTGCCGACAAACGCCGGCGGCGACTCGCCTTCGGCCACGCCGACGGAATTCCGACTATCACCGCAAGCCACAAGGCTCGCGATAATCACAACACAAAAAAGGCAGACCCGCAGACCGTTCACCGATCAGCCCTGTGCATCAACGCACCGCACTTGCGGTCGGCAACGGCCCGGCCGGCGCCAAAGGCCAACCCTCCCTGCAGTCCAACCCAAGGTGCTCCAGAATGATGTCCCGGTCCAGCGTATCGGTGCGGCCATCCAGGTTCAGGTCGTAAACACTGGAGCCTCCCCATGGCTGCGCATAGCGCTCCCATTCCTGCAGATCCCTTTCGTCGACCACCCCATCGATGTTGCCGTCACCCGGGCAGGCAACCACCTTTGCGCGCAGGGCTGCCAGTTGATCGGTGAGCTCCACGTAGGCAGCCTGCTGCTCGTGGCTCAGCCCATCCAGCGGCAGGTCGGTGTCCTCCCGGTCGATCCATGGCGTATCCAGCGGCACGTCGATCTCGTACAGCTCGGTCACCGTTTCATCGACACACGAACCCGGGTTCGATTCGCAGTCCTTGAAGGTATTCTCCACCAATTTGAAGCCTTCGTTGCGCACGGCGATGGAGACCAGCGGTTGAATGTAAAAGGACTCTCCGCCGTTACGTTCCACAAAATCCCTCACCTGCGAACAGTACTGGAAGCCCTCCGCGGGCGCCGGAACCCCGTTGACTTGCGCGTCCGTGCCCTCACCCCACCAGACCCCGTTGTTATCTTCACAGACGCTGCGGACGATGGGGATCTGCGTGCAGCTGTTGATGATGAAGCATGGGCCGTTGACCGCCCCGTCAGCCTGCAGGTTCAAGCCCACCTCCGTGTAGTTCCAGCTGCGGATGGCCGGCTCCTCCGGGTCCATCAAATACGGCAGCATCGGCATGGCGTCGATTGGCCGCGGCACCTGGGCTTGCACGTCGGTGATGCCGGCGATCTCGGCGAACAGAGCGAAGAGATCAACGACGTTCACCATCGAACTCACGATGCGGCCAGGCTCGTTCACCAGTGGACCGGCCACGATCAGGGGTACCCAGACACCGGTCTGGTAGGCGGAACCCTTGGATCGGCTTGGGTCGAAGGGCAGCTTGACGGTGGAACCCAGGGTGCCGTTGTCACCCAGGATCACGACCATCGTATCGGTCGATTCCGGCGTGTACACCAGGTCTCCCTGGGCATTGCGGCTGGCGACGCCGATGGCCACCAGCAGACGGCCGATCTCGAGGTCGAGGGATTCGACCATCAGATTCGAGAGGATGCGCTGGGCCAGTGGATTGGTGCAGTCCAGGTGACTGCTGGCGATGTTGGCGGCGGATGTGGGATCGACGGGCGGCTGCACCAGGGGCGTGTGAATGGACGCAAAGCTGACAGTGGCCATCCAGGGCTGGTCCGCCGGGCGCGAATTGATCCACTCAGCGGCGGCATCGACCGCGAAGCTGGCGCGGAACTGGCGTGCCCGCGGATCCGTGAAGGGTAGTTCCTCCACCGAGCCGTCGGCGAAGTTGTAGGTCACCGGTGATACGGAGTGGGCGTTCTGGCGCTCGAAATCCAGGTAATCCGGCGCGGCCACCTGGCAGTGTGTGTTCGGAACGAAAAGACCACCGTCGTCGCGGCAACTGCGTCCGGGCGGAACACGGCCGCCAGCGGGCACGCTGCAGCTGCCGTCGGGCAGGTAACAGGCGCCGACATCGGCACCGTTGGCCATGTGGCCGCCAGGTACGAAACCACAACTGTAGGTTCCAGGTGGGGCAATGCCACCGGCGGTCGTGTCAATGGAGGGGGGGTCGCCCGTTTCGTCCAGCCAGCCGGCAAAATAGTCCCAGCCCAGCTCATGCACAACGGCCTTGCCTGCGGGATTCATGTCCGGCAGCGCGATGTGAAACTTACCGATCATCGCGCTCTCATAGCCCCGCGTGGCCAGCAGCTTCGAGATGGTCATCGCGTAGGGGGAGGTCATCGAGTTGGCGAGATCGTTGGGACCGAGCGCCGCCTTCACGTGGGTGCGAAGGGGAAACCGCCCTTCGTACATGGTCGCCCGGGTGGTGGAGCAGGCTGGCATCGACCAGGTGTCCGTGAAGCTTACGCCCGCCCCGGCAATGTCGGCGATATTGGGCGTACC
>NZ_JAJNQM010000135.1:0-3667 GCF_022227785.1 Ectothiorhodospira lacustris
CCGGATCCGGGCCATATTCAGTTCAGCACCCCTTTCGTCAGGACCTATCCCCTGTTGGAATATGATCAGAGCTATGTGCTGGTCGCCAGGCCAAATGAAGAGTTTTTCCTGAACCATCAGAACTATGGGATCTGGGCAGTGGGTCTGCTTGGAGCCCTCATGAGCCTGCTGGCTGCCTTCATGGCCTTTGTCCTGCGTTCACGACAACTCTACGTCAAACGACTGGTGGCGCTGCGCACTCGGGAACTGGCGCTGAGTCAGGCCCGGACGGAAAAGGCCAGTCAGGCAAAATCCGAGTTCTTGTCCCGCATGAGCCATGAACTGCGCACCCCCATGAACGTGGTACTGGGTTTCTCGCAGTTGCTGGAAACCGATCCCGATCTGACGGAGGATCACAGGCAATGCGTGCAGGAAATTCTTGGCGCGGGAAAACACCTCCTGAGCCTCATCGAAGAAGTTCTGGACCTTTCCAGCATCGAATCCGGTGCAATCCGGGTGAACCTGTCTCCACAGTCTCTCGATATCCTCATCGAAGAATGTATTGCGCTGATGCGTCCTCTGGCAAAGGCGCAAGATATCCGGATTCATCACGATTCCCAGCCCCTTTGCGTGCTGGCGGACCAGATGCGTCTCAAGCAGGTGCTGTTGAACCTCGTCTCCAACGCGATCAAATACAATATCTCCCGGGGGGAGGTGTGGATTCATGCCGAGGCGGATACGAACCGCCGCATGGTCCGAATCACGGTCTCCGATACGGGCCTGGGCATCCCCCCGGAGCGGCTCGATAGCCTTTTCCACTCCTTCACCCGGCTTCATGAAAGGGAAGCACCCGATATCAAGGGCACAGGTATCGGCCTTGCCATCTGCAAACAGCTGATCGAACTCATGAACGGGCGGGTCGGTGCCGCCCATCGGGAACCACGGGGAAGCCTGTTCTGGATCGAACTTCCCGCTGCGGACAGCACGGCGCCGGCAAAATGCACCGAGCCGGCCGTATCCGTCAAGGCACTTCAGGGGGCGTAGCGGTCGGACTCCTCTACGGCGGGTTGCGGTTTTCCCGCCCGAGGCATAGTCTCGTCATTACCCAAGGCAAAAACCCATGACATATCCTCGCCACTCCCCGGAAAACACCGCGCGCCAAGCCCGAATTCCCTGTAACCCGCGCCGCCGTTCAGGCTACCTGCCGGCATTGCTCCTTGCGATCCTCCTCGCAGCCTGCTCCCCTGCCCCGCCGGCCATGCTGCCGTTGCCCGAGGATGCGGTGATATTGGCCTTCGGCGACAGTCTCACCTTCGGCACCGGCGCCCCGCGAGATGGAAGCTATCCCGCCCATCTGGCCCGTTTGACGGGCCTTGAGGTCATCAATGCCGGTGTGCCCGGCGAAGTCAGTCGTCAGGGACGTGAACGGCTGCCACGGCTGCTGGACGACCACAGACCGGATCTGCTGGTACTGATCCATGGCGGTAACGACATGCTCCGCCGCATGGATATGGACCAGAAACAGGGTAACCTGGCCACCATGATCCACTCAGCCCAGGAACGGGGTATCCAGGTCATGCTGGTGGCCGTGCCCGCCCCTACCCTGCTGCGTCTGCGAAATGCCCAGACCTACGAAACGCTGGCGGCGGAATTCGGGATTCCTCTGGAAAACCGTGCACTGGCTCATATATTGTCCCGGGATGATCTCAAGGCCGATCCCATTCATCCCAATGGGGATGGCTATCGAGTGCTGGCCGAATACATCAAGCAGACTTTGACCGGAGCCGGCGGTCTCTGAGACTTGCCATTGCAGCGAGCGGAGACACCTCGCCCGCACCACAAAACCTCGGAGCCAGCATGGGGCCCGCGGCAGCCCATTTCATCGGGCATAAAAAAGCTATAATCCGAGTTTTTGAGAAGCGCATCACAAAATAAACCCAAAATGGCAAGTGCGCATCCCCACGAAAACGGCTCAGGAAAGATCAGGAACTTGCCTCATGACCAAGATGCAGCGCTTCCTGTGCATCGCGCTACTGCTCCCCACGGGCGTACCGGCCGACACTCGGACATTGTCGGAACAGGACTTTTTCATGGAACTGCCCGTGGCACTCACCGCCACGCGCACGCAGCAACCCCAGATTGAGGCCCCGGCGACGGTCACCATTATTGACAGGGACTGGCTGGAGCATAGTGGCGCCCGCCATGTGGCCGATGTGCTCGCCATGGTCCCCGGTTTTCTGGTCAGCCATCACAACGGCAATCGTCGCATAGTCACCTACCATGGGCTGGGGGGGCAATTCTCCCGGCAGATTCAGGTCCTGGTGGATGGCCGATCCGTCTACAGCCCCATCAATGGCGGTGCCCAATGGGCAGATCTACCCCTGTCTCTGGATGAAATCGAGCGTATCGAGGTGATACGCGGCCCCAATTCGGCCGCCTATGGATCCAACTCATTTTTTGCCATCGTCAACATCCTCACGCGCCACACTGCCGAAACCCAGGGCACCCGCTTCAATGCACGCGTGGGCACCGAGGGGATCCGTGACGCCAGCATACGGCACGGCGGCAACCGCGATGACCACCTCAGTTACCGGCTGTCCCTCTCGCATCTGGAGGACGATGGCTTTGCAGACAATCATGACGGTTGGACGCGTCATTCCGTGGGTCTGCGTCTTGATCAGGCGCTAACCGGGGCTCGGGCGCTGACCCTGGATACCCGACTTACCCGGCTCGACAAAGGCGTGGATGCCGCAGATCACCCGATCGTGCCATCCAGGGACCTGCGGTTTGACTATGGATATCTGCAAGCTGTGCTGGAAGGGCATGGAGAACCCGGCAATGGGTATCGTCTCCAGTATTATTTTGATCAATATGATCTGACCGACAGGTATTCACTGATAGGCCCCGCATCGGATAGCCTGTTGGAGGTGGATCAGGGGGGGCGCAACCGTCGGCACGACCTGGAACTGGCGCTTTACCAACAACTGACGCCCGATAGCCGACTGGTGTGGGGAGGTGGTCTGCGCAAAGACAGCTCCCGCTCCCCGTACTATTTCAGCAATGCCATCGTGGTGGAAAATCAGATCCAGAGGCTCTTTGCCAATCTAGAATTGACGCCGGCTACTCAATGGCTGATCAATATGGGCGGGATGTATGAGGCCAATGACCTGATCAAGGATGAGTTCATGCCACGGGCCGCAGTCATTTTCATGCCTGCCCCGGACCTCAGCTTCCGGCTGATTGCATCGCGGGCAATACGCAGCCCGAGTCTGGTGGAAGCCGAGGTGGATACCATCATCCCTACCCTGGAAAGTCTCCTCACCGGTGAAGGCGGACGCCTTGCGATCTCGGATCCCTCACTTAGGGCAGAGATCATCAACTCGGTGGAACTGGGTAGCCATCTGCAGTTTGATCACGGCAAAGGCAGCCTGGACATCAGGCTCTTCCACAATACGCTGGAGCGGCTGATTCAGTTCCCGGTGGAGGAGGTACTGGTATCCCCTGAAGATGGGATATCCATGGTGACCAACACAGGCAAGCTGACCCTCAAGGGCATGGAAGTGCACCTGGATTACCGCTTCAGCCCCCGCACCCGGCTGAGCACCGGAATCTCACTGCTGGACAGTCACGGCCATGACCCGGATGCCCGTACACAGGCCGACTCGATCCCCAAGCATGTTCTCAATCT
>NZ_JAJNQM010000136.1:0-3666 GCF_022227785.1 Ectothiorhodospira lacustris
CATGGCAGGCTGCGCCTCTCGAACGGCTGGCACGATCACTGTACTTTGGTGCTGACCGTGTGGTCACTCTGACACCCGGTATCCGACGTGAATTGCTTGACAAAGGCATTTCTAGTGAGGCACTGGATTTGATCCCGAATGCCTTTGATGATTCGATGAGTCGGGTCGATAGGGAAATGATACGAGAAGATACGCGCGTGAAGTATGGTTGGAGGGATCAGTTTGTGGCTGTCTACGTTGGTGCCTTCACGGAAGTGACGGCAGTGGACGTTATCATTCGCACCGCGGCCGAGTTACGGCAGCGAAAGGATATTCGCTTCGACCTGTATGGCAGCGGTCAGACTCGATCAAAGGTCATGGCCCTCGCCGGTGAGATCGAACTGGACAATGTCCATTTTCATGAGGCAGTGCCCAAGGCGGAGGTGTATCGCATCCTCGCCGCTGCTGATGTTGGCCTCATGGCGCTTTTCCGGAGCCCTCTGATTCACATTTATTTTGAGAATAAATTGATTGATTATATGGGGGCCAGCTTGCCCATCGCTGCGGCTATGGGCGGTGTTCAACCGGAGTTGATCAAACGCGAGGGTGCAGGCCTGGTGGTGGACAGCTTCGATCACAAGGGCCTAGCCAAAGGCATTGCGCGCTTGGCGGACGACCGAGAGGTAGCTCGTGATATGGGGCAGGCGGGCCACAGGTTCATATCCACTCATTTGGCACGTAGTGAAGTCATTCGTCACTATACTAGGCTCTTGGAAGCAGCTGCTGCCGGAAAATTAAAAGGGCTACCCACATGGGATCCCCTGAATATTTGTTGAAATGGCCAGTATTTATAACTGCTTGATGACAATCGAGGGGTTACATGTATGACTTCCGAACTTGTTCATGCCTTCACAGTGGATGTTGAGGACTGGTTCCATACGCTGGATTGCCCGCAAATGCCTCCCCTGGAAAAATACGATGATTTTGAGTCGCGGGTTGAGGTGAATACCACTTTGGTGCTCGATATGCTGGAGCGCCATGAGGTGCGGGGCACTTTTTTCATTTTGGGCTGGGTGGCGGATCGTTATCCGGGATTGGTGCGGCAGATTGTCGATGCCGGCCATGAGATTGCCGTACATGGGTATGCTCATGTACTTGCCTCAGGTTTGTCAGACAAGGAACTGGAAACTGATACGCGGCGTGCTGTTGAAGCCGTCGGCACGGCGGCCGGCGTGGCGCCTGTAGGATATCGGAGTCCGGGCGGATCACTGCTTGATCGCCAGCGCTGGTTGTTCGACCTCTTGCTTGAGTTGGGGATTCGGTATGATTCCTCTGTTTACCCGCGTTCCGGTTCATTGGCCGAAACGGAAGGTCATCCTGTGAGGCCTTATGTGATTCACCGTAACGGTGACGCAGAATTTTGGGAGTATCCCTCTACCACTCGGCGGGTTCTCGGCGTGAAGTGGCCATTTGCCGAGGGAGGTTATCTACGTCTGATGCCGCTTCCCTTGGTGCGTAAATGGTTCCATGACAGTGCCGCTGAACAATTAAGAGTGAATGTGTGTGTTCACCCGCGCGAGTTTGATCCCGAGCAGCCGCGCCTGCCGTTGTCGCCTTTAAGGCAATGGAAGACGCAGGTCAATATCCGCGGCAATCAGGATAAGGTCGAGTCGATCCTGTCGGAATTCAGGTTCGCGCCCATGGGACACATACTCGATGAACTCAATGTCGGTTCTGTTGCGAACGTGTCTTCTCGCATGTAACACACCTGGGAACTCCTGAAACGTTGATGAAATTATTGATATTTTTGTTGGGTGTGGGCCTGGTTGCGCTGCCTGTTGCATCCCGGTTGTTGAGTCTGGCACCCAGTCGGGGCGGTTGGGTGATGTACCTGGCTAATGTGGTACTGGAGACATTGGAAAAGCGCCTTCCGTTTTCTCGTTGGTGGGCGGAAGGTGGATTGATTGTCTTTGGCTGTGTGTTGTTGTTCCTGGGAAGTGGCATGGCCTGGCTGGCTTGGCTTGTGGTGGTGCTCCATCTGCTGTTGGTGCTGCAGAATCAGCTTCGTGAGCGGGCTGTCGTGAATGCTGTGTATGCAGATCAGGAATGGGTTGGGCTGAGGGGCGCCACTTCCGACCGGCCGGGTTATCCCGCGCCGGGATTGCATCCATGGCTGAGCCTGAATGTAGAAGGGCCTTTTGTTGCCCGCTGGCCCGAGTTGGATCTGGGTCTTTTGCTGGCGGGCACTGAGGTGAACTTGGCTCTGCTGGTGGGAAATCATTCCCGTGTGCCTACGCAGACACCCGTGAACGTGATGCTGGATGTCCCCGAGGGCTGGTTGGTCCGGAGTGAAGCAACGCTGGAATTGCCCGTCATGCAGTCCGGCGAGGTACAGCGCGTCGCTTGGACACTACGACCCTCCGAAGGTGGTGGGCCCGGTCGGGTGGGTGTTCGTGTTTTGGCCAGCCGTTTTGAGCGGAGCCTGTCGATCCATCACGCGGGTTGTCGACAGGTGGATTCAGACATGATCGAGTCGGTGTCGGTGACTCGCTATCCGGGGGGGCGCTGTTCGGCATTTTCCTGGCGCGGTGACATGGATCTGTATGACTCTGCTTCGTTTCAGGACATCCAGGGGCTCAAGGCTGCACTGGAACTGGGGAGACGCTACGGCATTGCCCAAACACTGTTTCTGTCTACGCGGCTCAGCCTGAGCGAGCAGGATGCGCGGGAATGGGCCGATCGCTATGGTGTTAATCGGGGGGCGGAGGAGATACCGCGTTTCGTGGATTGGCTGCGCGAGAACGTGTCCCTCTGCTATAGCTGCCCGTATCCAGCCCAGTCACCCAAGCCCTATTTGATGGAATTGGGTAACCACGGGCATTTGCACTACGACACCGATACCGCTGGTGCGCCCGGCAACCAGTGGAAGGCGGGTGCTCGCCCCGGCGAGGGGCGTTACCCCTGGACTGGGGAAGATGGGTCTTCATTCGGGGATCAGCGCGAGAATATTCGTGAGGCGATGCGATGGTGCGAGCGCCTGCTGGGCTTTGTGCCGCGCTCGTGGGCGAAGCCGGGGCGGGGTAATGATCGCTTTACGCCTTCTGCCGTGGAGGCGGCGGGTTGCGAAGTGGCCACCGGATCGGACATCCGTATACGCGATAACGTGCTGCGCCAGCCGCGGCCCCATCATCCGGCGGGTACACGTATCGTGGAGTTGACGGCACGTTATCCTTCAGACCCACAGCATATTCAGCATGTTGCCATGTTGCAGTTCTGGATGCATCGCGCCCATCGGCTTGGCATCCCGATGGTGATGCTGGTTCATCAGCATATGCGCCAGTTTGATGGCATCGCCTGTGCGCGCTTTACTGAATATCTGGTGAGATATGCACTGGAGCGCTTCAACGGAGATTTGTATATCGATACTGTGTACGGGATCGGGGTTTGGTGGCGCGATGTACTGAATGAAGAAACGCGGCGGGTGGATGTGGTTCAGGAAGAGGGGCGAATCCGTGTGGCCAACCATACGGACCGGGACATGACCGACCTGCCGCTGGATCTGCGTTTGAAAGGTGGTGCATGTACTACGTGGCTGGTGTCTGTACCGGCTGGTGGCGAGGTGGTGCTCGTGCCGGGCAATGTCGGTTCTTGAGTAGCCAACAATCCGATGGGGTATGTAAGCAATGC
>NZ_JAJNQM010000137.1:0-3666 GCF_022227785.1 Ectothiorhodospira lacustris
TTGACGCATTTGAAAAAATCGAGATCAAGGATCGCAATTGCATTTGGGCGGTGCCCCCGCTGACCTTGTGCCTGGATGCCACGGATCACATGCCACATGCCGCGTCGATTGAGCAGGTCGGTCAGCGGATCGTGGTCGGCATGGTAGGCGAGGCGCAACTCGGCCTCCTTGCGACGGTGGATATCGATCCTCAGTCCGCTGACTGCAACGGCGACCCCCTCTGGATTGCGTTCATAGACGCGCGCGTGGTCCTGTAGCCAGATCCAGCGCCCATCGCGATGTCGAAAGCGGTACTCAGCGGTGAAGACATTCAGGCCACCATGGATGACTTCACCCGTTTGCTCGGTGAAGCCCGCCAGGTCCTCGGGATGGACGTTCGCCCGCCACCACTCGTCGGTGATGGCGATCTCTTCGGGTTGATAGCCGATCTGGGCCAGGTAACGCGCGTCTGCGAACACCTCACCGGTGGTGAAATCGGCGATATAAGTGCCGATGCCACCGGCCTCAAGGGCAAGTTCGAGCATTCGTTGCGTCTGCAAGAGTTGGAGTTCCGCGAGCTTGCTGTCATGGATATCACGACCGGCACCGATAATGGCAGTGACTTCTCCCCGCTCGTCCAGCAGGGCGGCGTCGGACCAGCCAAACCAACGCCAGCCATCCTGGGTCATGGCCCGCTGTTCCAGGTAACAGCGGTGCGGTGGGCGGTAGAGGTTCGCCATCGCAGCTTCGGTCTGGGCCTGATCATCCGGGTGCACCAAGGGCATGAAACGTTGGCCGATCAGATCCTCCTCGCGCTTCCCGAAGGTTTTGCAATAACCCGGGCTCACGTAGAGGAAGCGGCCCCCGGTATCGACCTTGACGATCAAGTCATTCTGCTGCTCGACCAGGAGGCGGTAATGGGCCTCACAGCGGGGCGGGGGGGCAGTGGATTCTTGCGATGTCTTGCCCATGGGCGGTGGTTGGCTCGGTGGACGCTGATCCATTGTGGCTTGTCCCCACTTTCGGCGCCGGCGGGAGTATGATCAACCCGCCCTTTATCGCATGCCGGCAGCCAGTCTGTACAGTTGGCAGTCTCCAACTCTGCTCGGGCTCCGGAGGCAGTGGCGGCGATTTCCCTGTTCGCGCGCTTCACCCCGCCCGACCATGAGCACGTGCCCGCCAGAGCATGGGGCCGTAATCGCCAAGACCTGGAAACGCTTGCGACCATCTGAAGAGTCGATAGCCCGTCTCGGCCCAGAGCGGTCAGTCGATCTCCACCGCAAAAAACGATGCCGGCAGCCGGTTGTGGACAACTCACTGCAGGGCACAAAAAAAGCGACCCCGGTTTCCCATTCCTGTGTGGGTGAACGCACAGACTGACACCTGGCGGGCGCCGATAGTCGGTCGTGTCGACGATGATGAGGTTGGCACGGGGGCGAGCGTGAAGACATACCTGAGAACGGCCTGCCTGCTGGTCCTGCTGATGGGGCTGGGCGCGTGCAGTGATTCGTCAACGCAGCACCAGCGCCAGCCGCCGCCGAACATCCTTTTCATCGTCCTGGACGACGTGGGAATTGACCAGCTGAACGGCTTCAACTCATCGCCGCTGGCGGTGACGCCACAAACACCCAGCATCGATACGATCGCCGGAAACGGCGTCAGTTTTGCGAGCTTCTACACGATGCCCGAGTGTTCACCGAGCCGCGTGTCCTTCTTTACCGGTCGTTATCCCTTCCGGACCGGCGTTAACGCGGCGATTCTCCCGGATGATCTGCCAAGCGCACAGATCTCACCTTTCGAGGAGACCATCCCGAAGGTGCTTGCGACACGTGGCTACACCAGCGCCATGATCGGCAAGTACCACCTCGGCGGGCCTGAGCTGAACCCGGACGGTTACCTGGCCCCGTCGGTCATGGGCTGGGACTACTATGCAGGCAATATCTATGGCGGGCCGCCGCCACTGGATACGACCATCGGCGGTCAATACGACGCCGACACGTTTGGTGGTGATCCCGAGCGCTTTTCCTGTGGCGTGCCACTGGGACCGACCCGCGGCGTGTGTTGGCGGGAAGATCCCGGTCAGACGCCGCAAATGGATTACCAACATGGCGCCGGCTATACGGGCAAGGAATGCCTGGCGCTGGGTGGGATCCCGGCCCTGGACGCCGACGGCCAGTTTGCCACGACCCTGGAAGGTGCGGCCGCCGGTTCAGCGGCCCGGGAACTCCTCGGCATGGATCCCTACCCCGATTTCAGCATCATGAACGGTTTCTACGTTTGGCTCAGGACGCAGGTGGCACAGGGCGTCCTGCAGCAGAGCCTGTCCCGGGAGTACATGACGGTCGCCGAGACCGACGCCTCGATCGACTGGATCCGGGCGCAAACCGGGCAGGGACCGTGGATGCTCACGGTGAGCTACAGTGCCACCCATGTCCCCTTCCAGCCGCCCCCCGACAATCTCCTGCCGCACGCAGGCATCGAGGCGCCCAATTGTACCGGGGGGCTCGCCCAGCGCTTACTGGGCAACCAGATGATCGAGGCCATGGATAAGGAGATCGGGCGCTTGCTTGTGGGCGCCGGGCTCGCTGTGCAAGCCGATGACGGCAGTCTTGAATACACCCCTGAGGGCTCCAACACGGTGGTGATCCTGATTGGCGATAATGGTACCTTCATCCCGATCGTCAAGCCCCCGTACAACCCCACGCGCTCCAAGGGCACCATTTACGAAACCGGCGTGCGCGCGCCGATGATCGTGGCCGGCCCCGGTGTCGCGGAGCCGGGACGCACCGTGGATGATCTCGTCAGCGTGGTCGACTTGTTCCAGTTGTTTGGCGAGATTGCCGGGATCGACGTGCATGATGCGGTTCCGTCCCGGCGAACGCTCGATTCGCAACCGGTCCTGCCCTACCTGCGCAATGCCGACCAAGACCCCATCCGCAGCACCGTGTTCATGGAAATCGGCGGTGGTCAGAAACCGTCGGGGATGACCATCCCACCCTGCGTCTTGTCGTTTTCCGGCGCGAACATCTGCACCGATATCCTCTTTGTGTCCGAGCAGATGTGCCGGGATACGGGTGGCACGCCCTTCGGACCGGAAGGCGCCCCGCCGGCGGGGCTTGATGGTTGCTGCGCCGTCAGGGATGCGGCGCTGTATGACGACCTGACCATCGTGCCGCTCTCCGCCTGGGCGATTCGCAATGCCCGCTACAAGCTCATCAGCAATGAACGAGCCCCGTGCGACGGGCCGCCTCTGGAGTTCTACGACCTGCAGGCCACCAGCCTGACGAATCCTGCAGGCCTGGACAACCCGGAGGATGAGTTGCTGCAGCAGGGGCCTTTGAACGCCGATGCCCAGGAAAATTACACGCAGCTCTACGACACGGCGCGGGCGCTACTCGCCTCGGAGGTGGATTGCCCCGGCGACGGCAATCTCGACAAGCGGGTTGATCAGCGGGATCTGGACGGCGTCGAGGCCAATTTCGGCGGCCCGAGCGTGTTTGACTTCAACAACGATGGGGTGACCGATGAACTGGACCGCAGCATCGTCGAACATCATTTCCTCAGAGACTGCTCCGTGCCAGGGCCGTTACAGGCTGCCCGGGAGTAGTTCCATCGGTCCACGGTGGACCTGCTTGATCGTCGGGATCGCTTTGTTGGTGACCATCGGCGGCTGCAGTTCGAGTTCTT
>NZ_JAJNQM010000138.1:0-3512 GCF_022227785.1 Ectothiorhodospira lacustris
AGGGACCAGGGCCTCCTCATGACCCGCCAGAAATTCTTCAGCCCGATGCCCCCATGCCAGCAGAGGGTGTGTTGGACTCAGGCTCCTGCGCACGCCCTTGCCTCGACGAAACACTTCGGACAACAGCCCCATCTGGGAAGGGCTGCGTCGGACATCCATGGGCACACCGCGGGCAAGAAACTCCCTGGAACTCTCGTTTTGATAGGTCAGGGAAGGCATGACCAGCAAACCATTCACGCCAATCAATTCTTTTAGTATAAATATCATATCAGCCGGGCGTCCATGAAAGCCGTTTGCCGGCCCCCAAGAAGCATGGATCATCGTAGCGCTTCCAGATCGAACACCAAGATCATGAAGTAAACCGCACAACCTCTCTCCATCATAACTAAAAAATATTTTATTTATTAAGCCTTTAGTCTTAGCCAGCCCTGAATAAAACATATATCAAACACCTCTAAAGTCGAAACCAGATGCTCAAAAACCTTAAAAAATTAATATCCTTAATAAACCCAAATGACAGAAAAAAAGTTTATGCACTGACAGTATTAATGGTTGTTACCGCCGGCATGCAGACAATAGGCATTGCTTCAATAATGCCTTTTTTAAATATACTTTCAGATGTTTCAAAAATTGAAAGCACACCTTGGATTTCAGCATTATTCCAAACACTAAATTTCAAATCCGAAACATCGTTCCTTTATGCACTGGGAATTACATCCTTTATTTTATTTGTCACTGGAACCGCATTACAGGCAATAACATTCTGGGCAATCGTCAGATTTACCCATATGCAACAATATGAACTCTCCAAAAGATTGATGCAAGACTACCTTAACCGGCCGTATAGCTTCTATCTAAACAGAAATTCCAGCGATCTGGCAAAAACAGTTTTACATGAAACAGGTCAAGCCATTAATGGTGGATTACTTCCAGCCATGCGCCTGTTAAGCCAAGTCCTCCTATCCATCTTTATCATCAGCTTGATACTGATAATTAACCCATTGCTTTCCCTCGCCATAGCAGCCTCCATAGCAAGCGTATACCTAATAATATACTTAGCAGCCAGAAACTGGCTTAATAAAATTGGAACGGACCGAGTCGACGCCAATAAAGAAAGATATACAGCGACAGCAGAAGCATTTACAGGAGCAAAAGAAATACGCTTACTGGGGCGAGAAGGAAATTATTTGGAAAGATACAGACAACCGGCCAAGCGACTTGCCAAGCATGAAGCCAACTCATCACTACTGAACGACATCCCTCAGTATGCAATAGAAGCATTCGTTTTTGGCGGTGTTTTGATATTAGTAACAGCACTTATTTCCATGGAGGGGGGACTAGAAAATGCCATTCCAATCATAGGGGTCTACGCGCTTGCCGCCAGGCAACTAATACCAGCATTTCACAAAATCTTCAGCACATTCTCGGCAATTAGATACAACCTGCCTGCAGTGGACAATGTACTCAAAGACCTTGAGGGCAACACATCAGCTCATTCTCAATCCGAAAACAAGAACCCGCAGACCAAGATCAAACCCGAAAAAGAGATAAAAATAGAAAACATTCATTTCTGCTATCCAGGCAGCCAGTCTCCTGCCCTATCTGGAATTAATGTATGCATTAAGGCAAATTCGACCCTCGGCATCATTGGACACTCCGGATCAGGGAAAAGCACACTGATAGACGTGCTACTGGGATTATTAACACCAGAAAAAGGATCAATCCGGATTGATGAAAAAGAACTAAATAAAGACAACATCCGCCAATGGCAAACGTCAATAGGGTATGTTCCTCAAAATATTTTCTTGGCGGACCAAAGCATAAAAGCCAATATCGCTTTAGGTCTACCTGATAACCAAATTGACGATGCAGCTGTGATAAGAGCTGCAAAATTAGCCGAATTACATGAATTCATTACCAACGACCTACCCATGAAATACGATACAGCAATTGGCGAGAGGGGCCTTAGGATTTCCGGAGGTCAGCGTCAAAGGATAGGAATTGCCAGAGCACTATACAATGACCCAAGCGTACTTATTTTCGACGAAGCAACAAGTGCACTTGATAATGCAACCGAAAAAGCCGTTATGGAGGCCATTCATAATCTTTCCGGGAAAAAGACAATTATATTGGTGGCTCACAGGCTAAGCACCGTTGAACCATGCCATAAAATTATAATGCTTGATAAAGGAAAAGTTAAAATAAAAGGCGACTGGGAAAAAATCAAAAACATACAAAATAACATCACCAATAAAAACTAAAATCGGAGAAAAAAAATGCGCATCTTGTTCGTCAACAGATCTCCTCACTTACCGCAACTAATTGGTGGAATTGAAACCAATACACACGAACTATGCAAATCCATAATACGACATGGACATGACGCCGCAGTACTATGCGCCACCAACAGAAAAGGTTATACCGGCATAAAAAATTACATTTCGAGAAAAATTTCACCAAAAAACAATTGGCCATGCGACAAACAACTTGGATATAGATGTTTTCGAGGACACAACCCGCAAGAAGGCATCCTTGAAATCTCAGAAAAATTAAATGTGGACGCAGTGATACTACAAGGATTTCACCCTAAAATAATCATGGAAATAACACATACTAATCGGCCAGTTTTTTATTACTTCCACTTTTCCCAAAGGACTCTTGAAAACACTAAATACCTGAAAAAATACCAAAAAATAATATCTTGCTCAAAATACATATCAGATGAACTATCATCACTATACTCAATCAAATCGGAAGTCATCCCCCCCCTCGTCACACCTAGAACTATGTTAGCAACAAACAGAAAACCATCCAGCATCATCTCCTTTGGCTTAACAAAGCAAAAAGGAGCAGACATCACCATGCAATTAGCAAAGAGAATACCCGAAAAAAAATTTAAAATAATTCAAACTTGGTCAAACTCAAAAAATGAGAGGAAAGAATTAATAGCCAGAGCAAAAAAAATAAAAAATCTTGAAATTTTACCACCAAAACAGGATGTTAAATTTTTCTTTAATTCAGCATTACTATTACTTGCCCCATCAAGAGATACTGAAGGATGGTGTCGTGTTGCGACAGAAGCACAAATCAATGAAATACCTGTTATTGCTTCAAAAGTTGGCGGATTACCAGAAGCAGTTGGAGCCGGAGGAATATGTATTGAAGACAATGAAAATATTGACACATGGGAGAGACATATAAGAGAAATCATCAACACACAATCCTCTTATAAAAAATGGCAAGGACTAGCAAAACATAGCGCAATGCGAGAAGACTTGAACGAAGAAAACATAGTAAAAAAACTACTGACCACAATCAAAAATTAAAATATAATGACCCACATAACAAAAACCAATACATGAGAAAAAAATGAAAAACATCAAGCGATTAGCGGCCGACATCTACTTAAGCATATTAAGATGCTATGTACGATACAGCCCATTTGAGAAATTTAAAATTTACGCTTGGAAACAAGCGTACAAATACTGCCTCTGGAGATCACCACCACTGAA
>NZ_JAJNQM010000139.1:0-3226 GCF_022227785.1 Ectothiorhodospira lacustris
CGCAGAGACATTTCGGGACTGATACCACTGTCTCCTTTGAGCAGCCTGGACAACGTGGAGGGCGAAACACCCAGACTCGAAGCAAGCTGACGAGAGCTAATACCGAAAGGCTCCAGATACACCTGGCGAATGAACTCACCAGGATGCGGCGGATTATGCATAGTCATTAGTGATAATCCTCATAATCAAGAATGTAGGCGTTGCCGTCCTGGAATTCGAACGTTATGCGCCAATTTCCGTCAACCCGAATCGACCACCGGCCTTTGTCCTTTCCCTTCAATGAATGAAGCCGAAAACCAGGGATGTCCATGTCTTCCACCGAAGTAGCAGTATTCAGAGCAGCCAGCTGCATACGCAGCTTCTTGGCATGATCCGGCTGTATGCCAGACGTACTGCCAGTCGCGTAGAACCGCTTCAGTCCTTTATGGCGGAATGATTTAATCATGAGGCAATGCTAGCATGTTGCGCATCACGCAACAATAAGGCTTCCTGCTGGAGCATCTGAGATGTCCACAGTGTGGACCAACGTACCTATGGCGTTGAAGGTCACCCTGTTTTCATTGTCCTTTAAACTCGGGAGGAAACGCCTCGTGTGGACCCGCATGCGGGGTGTTGTGGTGGACGGAGGAGAAAAAACCCCGGTTATCCGATTAGTTGCTCAGCCTGATATGTATTCCTCGGCTGCATTTTTTATCATCTTCGACCTAACTTCCTTAATATAATTAATCCTCATCAACTCATGTCTTGTGGCATGTACAACATCTCCTACCAGAGGGAATTCAGGCTCTACCCGGTCTGCAATCGCAGAGCTGATAGAGATTTTTCTAACCGAATCATCCAGCAGTTGACCAACAATAGATTTCTCTTCTACCTTGGCGCCACATTCTGGGCAGAATTTTGCATTTGGGGGTATTTCAGAAGAGCACTCCTGACATTCCGCTGACGATTTTTTAAGTTCCTCTAGGTAATTGTCAAAGGTTGAATCACCTGAACTAAACTCTCTATAGTCTGTCAGGCTTATCATGCTGATAACCTCTCCAAACTTATTGGAGATAAAAGCCTTCTCTGTAAACAACAATGCAAGATGAACCATGTATCGCTGACCTGTTTGCCGAGAAGCTATCTTTACGGTACCTTGTTTAGAAAGAACGCCCGAATAGCACAGCAAATCCAGTGCCAGCTTAAGATTAGGGGGCATATCTCGTTGTAGGGTAAAAAACGCAGACTGATATTGCGTCTTTTTTTCGCGTATGTTCTTTTTTCGAATCTCAGGAATTATATATTCTCTTAGAATATTAAGGCCCAATTTGACGTGATGGGAATATTTTGGCAGCCGTTTTGAAAGCCCCTGATGATACGGCAACAACTCTTGATCTACATAGTCTTGGGTAGCCAGCAACAGAGCCCTATCTGTATAACCTCTCTCGTATACCCGATTGAAAAGGTGCAAAAAAGCTCTTGGGTTACCTGATGATAAATATATGCACTGATCCAGCAATTCCCCTTTAGAGAATATCGCTTTTTTCAATCTTCCTTCAGGAATTCTTTTTGTGATAAGTTCCCGATAGAGTTTTCTTGAGGCATCACGACCAGTGGTCCCTGGTTCAAAAGTTCCGAGAGTGATTAAGATCGCATCGTGGCCGATCTCGAAATTTTTTCCATATGAGGTTATAGAAGGATATACTGCTGCTTTAACCGCAATGTTTCCGCCGTGTAATAGTTTGAATATTTCAAAAAATATTTCTTGTTGTTCAGGGATAAAAGTATGGGCCGCCTCATCAAATAAAAACACAATACGATTCAGGTTGTACTCAGATGCGATCTCTTTTATGATTTCCAGTATATATGAAATATCATTAACCTTATCTAGGAATTCCCTCCCAAGTTTACTCAATACCTCTTCTTTATTTTCATTTTTTGATAGTTTTTGCAGAAGATGAATTTTTTCTTGGAGCGCTTTCTTCATCCCAAAAATAGTTTCGACTCCGAAGATTCGTTTAAAGGGGTCTGAAGAAGAATCAGATACAATAACTGCAATTCCGATCAATTTTTCATATAGCGCTTGAAGTATTTTCGCGCCAACCCAGATTTGAAAAGCATTCTTGTTGTCTGCTTTAACGCCCTCCAATAAAGTGCTTGTCTTGAAGTTAACGTAAACAGCGAGGATTCGGTCCTCTTTGAAATCTTTATCCAATTCAGCTTCGGTTTCTCTAAAGAGCATGGATTTACCAATTCCTCGAGCTCCCTGAAGAAGGTGCGCACCGCTAAATTTCAATTTAGCAATTACATCGGCCTCAGTCTTTCCGATAACAGCTAGTTCGCTAACCTGGCTGTCCTCAAGGTCTTCAGTCCTAGCTGCATGAATAAGGTCAAAGTCTTTCACTGACATGATAAATTAAACTCCTTTTTGGCTTGCGGGACTTTGCCAAATACATCGCTTGCGATGTTAAACCTAACAAGGAATGCCGAGACAAGCATTTCAACAACGGCATCAAGTATCGCTACGAACTGCTTCCAATCGTCCTGTGCGAACTTGAACCGTTCCGGCATCGAAGTTTCAAATGTGGTGATTTTTCCATGAGCGATGTCGCTTAGGGTTCCATAAATCTCTTGTGCTTTATTCATAGGAACCATATCGCCATCAACATCCATATTGTTTTCATTGGCTATATAAGAGGCATAACCCTTTGAATTTATATGTTTGAGCATTTCTGTGAAGCTTGGATTTTGATCATGTTGTTTCCAAGAAAATGCCATATGTGGCATATCCCATAGATAAATCGCCGCCAACCCAAGCTCAAGAACTCTCCTTAACACGATACAGGCAGGCTTGTTCATTGCGTTGGATGCTAAATATATAGATGCAACCCCATCGGAAAATATTTCATCATAAATTTTGCAGCATATGTCATGGTGTTTCGATGCCTTGTGATCCTCAAGAATTTCTCCCACGGCGGCTATGCAATGCAAGCCGACAAACGACTTTTCAAGCTTATGGTCAGTAAGCGATTTCCATTCCGCAAAGTTACCGTTGAATTTCTGATTTAGCTCTATCAGAACTTGGCGAGGATCTTTATTCATACCTCTTTCCTCTTTGTACCTAACGCCAGCCGTAATCGGCGGATTTATAGTGAGCGCAGCGATCGAAAAATGCCTCCGCATTTACGGCCTTGTGTACGCCCGACATGGGCATGAACTGATGGGGTGAAAGTCCCCTGTAGGAGTA